>CAWUOD010000085.1:0-9047 GCA_963923115.1 uncultured Singulisphaera sp. | reverse complement strand
GCGGGATAAAGGATCGCCTGAAGTCGATAATAATCCGCTTGGGAAACCGGTTCAAATTTGTGGTTGTGACATCTGGCGCATTGGATGGTGACTCCCATTAGGGAGGATCCCAGGATTTGGGCGGTTCCCTCCAGAACGGCGTATTTGTCCGCCCGGACTTCATCCTCATTGCCATCGCTGCTGTCGGTGCCATCCGGGCTGTTTCGCAAATAATGTGTCGCGGTGAGCATCCGGATTCCGTCCGGGCCAAGTGGTGCTTTGGGTGAATATCGGGAAATTTCATCCCCGGCCAACTGTTCCCGGACAAATTGATCAAATGGAAGATCCTTATTTAGGGAATCAACCACATAATCGCGGTAACGCCAGGCCAAAGGCCGATCCGTGTCGGCGTTGAAATATCCGTTGGAGTCGGCATAGCCTGCGGTATCCAGCCAGAATTTGCCCCATCGCTCGCCATATCGGGGTGAGGCCAAATAGCGCTCCACCATATTTTCGTAGGCTTTGGGAGAAGTGTCCGCGAGGTATGCTTCCATTTCGGCCAAAGTTGGAGGAAGTCCTGTCAAATCGAAGGAGACGCGCCGAATCAGGATTTGTTTGGGGGCTTCAGGAGCAAGCGCAAGACCCTTTCTTTCAAGCTGGTTTTGGAGAAAGGCGTCAATGGGGTTTCGGATGGGAAAACGGTTTTTGACCGTGGGTATTTGGACGGTTTGTAATTTTTGAAAGGCCCAATGCTCATCCCCTTCGGGTTTGTTGTTGACTTTGGCCGGAAGTCCTGGGGCTCCCCCTTCGATCCATTTTCGCAAAAGATTTTTTTCCGGGGTGGATAAGGGTTCTTCCCCCTTGGGCATCGAGCCGTCCGCGACATGTTGCCAAAGAAGACTGGCTTCCGCTTTGCCTGGAATAACCGCTTTTCCATTTTTCCCGCCACGCACCAAACCCGCTCCAAGTGCCAGATTCAATTTGGCATCCTGCCTGGCTGGCCCGTGGCAACGAACGCAGCGGTTTTTGAGAAGTGGTGCGATCGCGGTTTGAAAATCAGGCGGCGAGGATTTCCCGGTTTGGTCAGATTCGGATGAAAAAGCAAATTCACAAATCCCCATCAGGCAGCAAAACACCCATGCAAAGGTTCGGCAAATGGCCCGGTTCGCAAAAAAAGGGTTAGAAATCATCCCAGTTTTTTTCCGGTGAAGGTGGGGCGGGGTGTGTGGGCATCAGGGGTAGGCTAAAGGGGCTACCTGCTTTTTTAGACTCTAGTTATTGTATTCCCTTGGGAGGGGAAAAAACTATTGCTTTCCCATGGTGGGAAAAATAAAAAAGGGCCCCCCAATTTCTTGGAGGGCCCATACTTCCAGCGGTTTAATGAGCCAGACCTGACTACTTTCCCTGGGAGGAATTGTCGAGGTCCTTTTTGGGTGAGGCGATTTTGCCTTCCCCGGCTTTTTGGGCCCCCTCGCTTTTTTTGCCACCTTTTGAATTGCCACCTTTGCCATCCGGGCCCCTGGCGGGGGTTTCCCTTTGGCGGGGGAGCATATCAGGGAGATTCGCCACCCGCATGGCAGTAATGGACATGACCTGGGATCCCTGAATCAGATCGGGCCAGCGGGCTTTGTCCAGGGTGTCACTTTGGGTGTGGTGGGTGAGGTAATACTCGGCGGGGTCCTGATGAAAGGCAAACCCTGGCACTCCCTCGGAAGCAAAGGAAAGGTGATCCGTCCCACCCTGGGTTCCCACGACAACCTCAACTTTCAGCTCCTTGAGGATTGCCAATTCGGGCTCGAGAACCGATTTCGCGGAATTGAATCCCTGAAGGGGAATTTCGGTGACGCGTCCCGTCCCGGTATCATGGACAAGTGCCATCGAGGTTTTAGGCATTTCCGCCTTGTGTTTTTTCACATATTCTTTGGATCCGAAAAGACCTTGTTCTTCGCCGCTGAAAAGAGCGAAACGGATGGTCCGTTTGGGGCGGATTCCCTGTTTGGCCAGTTTGCCGAGCGCGCGGGCCGATTCAAGTACCACGGTGGTTCCTGTGCCATTGTCCGTGGTTCCCTGGCCAAGGTCCCAGGAGTCGATGTGGGCTCCAATGACCACGAATTCGTCGGGTTTTTCACTCCCCCGGATTTCGCCCACCGTGTTGTACACCGTGATTGGTCCGGGGATGTTCTTGTTGACGATTTCCACTTCCACCCTGGTTGGTGGTCCATCCTTGCGGGTCGCGAGGCGATAAAGCAGCGAATAATGGTCGTGGGTAACAAACAGTGAGGGGAGGGGTTCGATTGCTCCGGCCCGATCACCCACTCGCCAGTTTCCGGTCATGTTGAGAAGACCATGGGGTTTCGAGGAATCGGTCAAAACGCAAGCGGCGCCTTCCTTTTGGGCCATCTCCATAACCTGTTGGCGAATCCCAATGCCACTACCCGGGCCACCTCCCTGGAAAGGGGGCCGCCTTGGGGCGCTTGCCGGGCGGGGTTTGCCAATTTCAAGGATCGGCGTGATGGTGCTTGGTGGGGAGAGAATGACGATCGCGTTTTTGAACCGTCCCTTGTAGGCATCCAGGTCCTCCGGCTTGGTGGCTTCCACAACCACCACTTCACCCGTGACCCGTCCCTTGGTTCCGGGGGTCCATGCACGGGCCGCCGCGGTGATAAGTCGGCCATTGTCGGGTTCGATGAGCTTCATGTGGACAAAGCCCCGTTCCCATGCCGCGGGGATTTCCCATGGTTCCAGTTGGACATTCTCAAGGCCATATGCCTTGAACTTTTCGGCGGCCCACTGGTTCGCCTTTTTCAGGTTTTCCGAACCAGTCATCCGCGCCCCGATCACATCGCTAAGGTGGGTAAGGTTGGCCTGGACCTCGGGTTGGTCCTGGATTTCCTTCATGATCTTGCGATCAAGATCTACCTTGGCGCTTGTTTCCGGCGAGGGGACGGGTTTGGGCGCTTCATCCCCCGCATAGACAAGGGCAAAACAAAGGGAAAGACACAAAAGAGATCCCAAGCAGGATCTCCAAACGGCTAAACGAGGCTGCATGTGGAATTGCTCCCGGGTGAGACCTGACATTATGGAGGGGTTAGGGGAAGGTTAAGTGGCAAGGCCCCTGTTTTCAATATCCAGCCTCTTCTTACCGTTATTCTTTAGTGGGAAGTTGCTTTCCCGCGGGATTGTCAAAATCAACAAAGAGGTTCACCCCAAGGCCCGCACTTCCCCCCGTCGGGACGCTTTTCAAGGGTGGTGTGTCCGGCAAATAGAATGGAAATAGGGCATACCAGGAGATTTTCAAATCATGCACCCCTCCAATAAAAGAAACTGTCTTTGCCAGGTTTGTGGCGAGCGAATGGCGGAAATTGACCTGATCCGTGGCGATCATGTGCGCAATGTCCTCAAGCCCACCATCCGCAAGGATTTTCCAAATTGGGAGGAATCAGGCTTTATCTGCCTCAAGGACCTCAATCAATATCGCACTAAACATATTCAGGAAGTTTTCGAGAAAGAGCGGGGTGAGGTTTCCGAACTTGAAGCCAGGGTTTTCCGGAATATCCGGGAGCAGGAAGTCCTTGCCAACGACACCAATCAGCAGTTTGATCAATCGCTTGCCCTGGGCGACAGGATCGCGGATCGCGTCGCGGAGGTGGGGGGAAGTTGGAAATTCATCATCGGTTTTTTGGTTTGCATGGGTATTTGGATGCTCTTCAACTCCCAGATAATGGTCTCTCTCCTTGGGACAAAAGCGGAAGTTTTTGACCCTTTTCCCTACATTTTTTTGAACCTGCTCCTGGGGGCGCTTGCCTCGCTTCAGGCCCCTTTTATCATGATGAGCCAAAGCCGCCAGGAAGCACGGGATCGCCTTCGATCGGAAAATGATTACGCGGTGAACCTCAAGGCGGAATTGGAAATACGAAACCTGACCGCCAAGCTTGACCAGTTGATGTCGAACCAATGGCAACACCTTTTGGAGATCCAGCAAATCCAGACGGATATGATGACCGAATTCAGCAAAAAATCCATGGAAAAAGGCGGAAGGGACCTTTGAACGCCCCCTCCGCCCATGTGTAATTTGATCGGACGAAAAAATGCCGCGAACGGTTGCTTTGTTTCGTCGGTTTATTTGATGCAGAAGAGGTTGTCCACGCCCCTAAGGAAGAGTTGTCCGCCCGCCACCGCCGGAGACGACCAATACACATCCGGAGCAAGGGTGTTTTTTCGAACAACCTTGAATTTGGGACCCGCCTCAAGGACATGGGTTGTGCCATCCTCGTCGATACCAAAAATCTTGCCGCCATAGGACCAGGGAGAGGCCCAGAATGCCTTCGCGCCGGGAATCCGTTCCTTGTACTCGGGTTTTCCGGTTTTCGCGTTTAGACAGGAAACCAAACCACCCTGGCGCTCGAAGAGATAAATATATCCATCCACAAGAAGAGGCGATGCCGCGGCCGGAGCGCTTTTGGGTGCGGACCAAATCACCCAATCATTTGAGGTTTTCCCCTCGGAAAGGGATATGTCGCCTTTGGCCCCGGCTTTGATGGCGAACAAGGTTCCACCGCCACCAAATCCGCCAAATCCACCAGGCCGACCGCCACCCGGCCGCCCTTCGGGGGGCTGTCCGTTGGGAGGACCGCCGGGGGCGCTTCCGGGAGGCGGGCCACCAGGTCCGCCCCGACCACCCATGCCGCCACCTTGCATTCCGGTTCCAAAGTAAAGTGTGTCCTCGTCGGCGACCGGTGAAGCATTCGCTTGACCCCCTCCCACGGCCAGTTCCCAAACCACTTTTCCGGTTTCGGGATCATAACCGCAAAGCTTTTGCGATCCGGCCACCACAAGATCCGTCCGCGCTTTGGTTTTCCAAATGTAAGGGGTGCTCCAATCGGTCTTTTCCGAGCGGAGGGTCTTCCAAAGTTCTTTGCCGTTTTTGGCGTCGAGGGCCACGAGGAATGATTTTTCTTCATTGTCTGATTGAATAAACAGTCTGCCGTCGTGAATTACTGGCGAACTGGCCGTCCCCCACCCATTTTGGTTGGGAAAAGCGCCAATTTCGGTTTTCCAAATCTCTTTTCCCTCAAGGTCATATGCCACGGCGATGCCGCTGGCGCCAAACCAGGCATAAACCCGTTCGCCATCCGAAACGGGGGTTTCTGTGGCAAAGGTGTTGCTTGCGTGGGTGTTGTACTTGGGCTTGCCCACTGAAACGGTCGAGTCCCAAAGTTTTTTTCCACTGGTCCGTTCGAGGCAAACCACCTTCCAGGTATATTCCTTGTCGGGGCCCTTGCCCCCGCCATAACCACCCCGACCACCCTGGCCTGGTCTTCCCCCTTGTCCGGGACCACCTTGTCCTGGGCCGGGTGGGCGTCCGCCACCCGGAGCACCGCCAGGACCCCCGGGGCCTCCGGGACGGCCGCCTCCGCCTCCGCCAAATCCACCACGCGGTTTGGGTTGTCCTTCGGCGATCGCGGTGGTCAGGATAACTTTGTCACCTATTACGATCGGGCACGACCAAGCAACCCCTCCCACCGAGGCCTTCCAGGAAATGTGGCTTTCGGGTCCCCATTCCATGGGTAGTTGGCTTTCGGTCGAAAGCCCCCTGGAGTTTGGACCTCGAAACTGGGGCCAATCATCAGCATGAAGAGACGAAACACCCAAAATTCCGATTAATGTGGACCAAAATCGCTTTTTCATAAGGAAGACTCCAGGAAATGCGGGTACCTTGGAAATCTATCTCTCAACTCATGAGACTTTGATGAGGAAATGAGGAGATAATTGAAGGGTATGAACCCAAGCCAAACTCGACTCCGAAGGGACAGGGGATTTTGAATCCCAATCGTTTTTCTTCGCTTCGTGGGGAGAGTCACGGAAATCGGCAACAATCAGGTTACCACTCCATGAACGACTTTTCCGGCAACATCCGTCAATCGGTAATCACGGCCGTTGTGACGATAGGTCAGGTTTTCGTGATCCATTCCCAAAAGATGGAGTATTGTGGCATGGAAGTCGTGGACATGGACCTCGTCCTTGGCGACCCGAATGCCAAATTCATCCGATTCGCCGTAAACCGAACCACCTTTGGCTCCACCACCAGCCATCCAGGAGGAAAAGACCCAATGGTGGTGCTCCCTGCCCGGGGCCCCCGCGGATTCCTTGAAGGGAGTCCGGCCAAACTCGGTGGTCCAGACCACAAGCGTGTCTTCGAGCATTCCCCGTTGTTTCAGGTCCCTGAGAAGCCCCGCGATTGGTTGGTCAACATTTTTGGCCAGCGGACCGTGCGTTGCCATGTTTCCATGGGCATCCCAGTTGCCCGTTCCCGCGGAACCGCCATCAATCAGCTCGATAAATCTTACGCCACGCTCGGCCAGGCGGCGGGCAACCAGACATTGCCACCCAAAACCCTGGGTGGATCCCCGTTTGAGCCCGTACAGGTCCAAAGTCGCATTACTCTCTTGCGAAAGATCAAAAATATCGGGAACCTCCATTTGCATGCCAAAGGCAGTCTCAAATGATTTGATTCTGGCGGCAAGAACCGGATCGTTCGGTCGTGTCTGCATATGGCGAAGATTCATCTCCTCCATGGCTTTTAGTTCCAGTTCCTGGAGCTTTTTGCTTGGGGATCTGCGTCCAATATTGGCGATGGGTTCGGATCCCGGAACGACCAGTGTTCCCTGATGGGCACCGGGCAGAAAATCGCTGGCCCAGATCTGGTTCCCGGCATAAGGCGTTTGGGGGGAGATTACCACAAAAGACGGAAGATTCCGGTTTTCGCTCCCCAGACCATAGCTGACCCACGACCCAATGCTGGGACGGGCAAAATTGAAGGAGCCTGTGTGCATTCCCAGGGTGGATTCGTAATGGTTGGTGTGGTCCGAACGGAGGGATCGGATCACACAGATATCATCTACACATTGGGCGGTATGCGGAAAAAGATCGCTGACTTCCGTTCCTGACTTGCCCCGGGGATGAAACTTCCAAAGGGGAGGCGTCAAATACATTTTGTAATCGCCTTTGCGTCCCTGCCATTCATTCACGGAAACCGATTTCCCCGCATCGCTGAAAAGTTTCGGCTTGGGATCCCAGGAATCGACATGGGAAACCCCGCCATTCATGAAAAGAAAAATCACCCGCTTGGCTTTGGGTGCAAATTGCGCGGGGCGAGGCGCCAGGGGATCGGTCCCTGATCCTGTGCCCGAGCCATTTTCCTCCGCAAGCAATTGGGAGACAATGCCGGGGAAAATCGAGGTTCCAGCCAGCATGGACTGGAGCATGCCCCTTCGTGAAGGAGCGAAACTTGCCCGGGAATTCCAAAGATGCTGTTTCATGGCGGGATCAGTCACAGTGCAGGAATTCGTTGCTGGCAAAAAGGGCTCGCACATAAGCCGCCAATGCCAAAATATCCTGATTTGCGGTGCCCGTCGCGCCTAATTCGGCGCGATAAGCAGACAAAAAGGATGTCGCGTTGGTTATTTCCGATTGGGTGGGTGGTCTTCCCAAAACCAAAAGGTTTGAAAGGGTAATTTGTCCGGCTTCGGTTTGGGCGGTGGCGCGAAGCCTTTGGGCCGTGCTTAAAGCCTTGGCATGAACAAACGGATCATTAAGAAAATAAAGCGCTTGAGTTGGCACCGTGGTGACACTTCGCTTTGCGGTGGAGGAATTGGGATCCGGACCATCAAACAACGCAAGAAACGGATGCCGTTTGAGACGCTGCACCATCAAATAAACGCTTCGTTTGTCGTGATCATACACCGCGCCAAAGGGTGCGTGTTGCGAGTAGCCCCAGGTCGTTGAAGGGGGAAAAGGGTGTTCCCTCCCGGGGTTGGTGTCCAGGGTGCCACTGATCGCGAGGATGGAGTCCCGGATCTCCTCGGCGTTCAGGCGCCTTCGGGAATAAGCGCCATAGAGTTCCCCGGCTTCCGGGCTTTTCGCATCGGCGGCCTGTTGCCATGTTGAGCCAAGTAAAATGAGCCGGTGCATGGATTTGATCGACCAGCCATTTTGGACCAATTGATGAGCAAGGTGATCCAGCAATTCCGGGTGGCTGGGCGGTTGGCTGCGGGTGCCAAAGTCATTGGGAGTTTGGACCAGGCCCCTGCCAAAGTGATATTGCCAGATACGGTTTGCCATGACCCTTGCGGTTAGCGGATTATCGGGTCGGGTGAGCCAACGGGCCAATTCCAAACGGCCACTCCCCTGGGTGTCCTGGTTGAGTTCGTGATTGCCCAAAACCTTGATGAAAGCCCGTGGAACAAGGGCTCCCGGACGATCCGGTTCGCCTCGCATCTGAATCCTCGACGCATGGGGAGTTCCCTCGGAAACGCCATAAGCCAAAGGGACCGGTCCTTTGGCAAGTTCCGCCTCAAGGTCTTTTTTGAATGTTTCGGCTTTGGCCGAAAGTGTGGCGATCTGGGCGTTGAGCTCTTGTAGTTTCTTCCGCTGTTGATTGGCGAATTTTTCCGATTCCAATGGTTTGCCAAATGGGTTGGGAGGAGATTCGGAGATCAGGAAGTTGTCGGCATCGAGAGCGGGTTTGGGGCCGGATATGTGCCCGCCGCTATCGATAAACGCGTAGTCGATTGTTCCCACCCAACCGTGTGCCAATTGTCCGGAGAATGCGGTTTTCCGTTCCCGGGTCGAAAGGACTCCGGTATATTTCCGGTTTTTAAGATCCATATTGATTGCGATTTGATGCCATTCTCCTGGTCGCAATACCGCCACAGGGTCAATCGAGGCGCCACTTCGCGCAAAGAAAGTCTGGTTGTTGAAAGCCAGTTCAATCGCGGGCGAGGTGTGGCTTCTGCCAAGCTGAAATCGCCAGGTCCCTGTTCCGTTGTCATTGGGGGGCTGGCCATTTTGACATCGAAAATCAAACGCAAGATGGAGACTTCCTGTTGTTTCAACGGACCATGGCTTGGGCAGATATAGACCAAAGCCGTTATAAGATCCGGCGGGCGTGAAGGGCATATTCAGACCCTGTTTTCCCGTGGGATAAAGATTCGAAAAAGGACTTTGCGCTTGTGCAATGATTTTGACCCCGCTGTTGGGCCCTGGATGGAAGGGGAGCGCAGGCGTTG
>CAWUOD010000084.1:0-9063 GCA_963923115.1 uncultured Singulisphaera sp. | reverse complement strand
AGGAATTCGGCCGCGACCTCCGAGGCCGGTCCCGCAACGAGGTTCGCCACACCTTTGGGAAGCCCCGCCTCCTCAAGGCATTCAAAAAACTGCACCAGGCACAACGGGGTCTGGCTCGCGGGCTTTGAAACCACGGTGCAACCGGCGGCAAGTGCTGGTGCCAGCTTTCGGATTTGCAGACTAAGGGGAAAGTTCCATGGGCTGATTGCCGCGACCACTCCGACCGGATGTCTCAGGGTGATATGTCGTTTTTCCGGCAACCAGGAAGGGATAACCCGGCCATAAGCGCGTTTTCCCTCCTCGGCAAACCAATCAAGCGTATCGGCGCTTTGCAGAACCTCGCCCCTGGATTCAGCGAGTGGTTTGCCCTGTTCAAGAGTGAGCGTGGTGGCGATTTCCAGTGACCTGCGCCTGAGAATTTCGGCGGTTTTCCGGAGGAGCGCGGAGCGCTCCATAACCGTGGTTTTTGACCATGTCCTCATGGCCGTCTTCGCCGCTTCCAGTGCGCGAACGGTTTCCGGGCGCCCACCGTACGCCATTTGCGTGATGATGGTTTCCGTGGCCGGGTTGATTATCCCCAGAGTGTGTCCCAAATCGGAATCACACCACTTTCCGTCTATGAATAATTTTGGATTTCCCGTTTTGAACACGGGGGAGTGATTTTTGGAATCAATCGACATAGGGATCCGCCCCCAGGTCTTTGAGTGTTTCGAGGCGATGGCGCTCGTAGGCCATCAGGTCAAGTCGGCTTCGGTAGTGGCGTTTTTCCACATTCCTTTGCGCCTGGCGGAATAAATAGGCGTATCCCTGCCAACGACTCGAGATATCCCTTCCGGCTTCCCGACCCTTGTGGGCCAGGCTTTCCTTTCGGGATTCCCCCAAACCCTCGAGAAGTTCATCCTCCAGGGAAACAAAAAATTGGGCTGAACCGGGATCACCCTGGCGGCCTGACCGACCGACAAGTTGTCGGTCGATACGGGCGGCCTCGTGGCGTTCGGTGCCCAGGACATGAAGGCCGCCCAGTTGAAGCACCGAGGGTTCGGGTTTTATGTCGGTGCCGCGACCCGCCATGTTGGTGGCGATTGTCACGCGTCCTTTTTCCCCCGCGTGTTCGACAATTTGGGCTTCCTGTTCGTGTTGCTTCGCGTTTAGGACCTGATGATCAATACCGGCCAGTGAAAGTTTTTTGCTCAGTCGTTCCGAGTGGTCAACGGACCGGGTGCCAATCAGGATTGGACGCCCTTCCTTGTGCAATTCGGCCACAGCCTCGACAACCGCATCGAATTTGGATTCCTCATTGGGGAAGACCCGGTCGGGGAGCATTTCCCGGATACTGGGGCGATTGGTCGGGACGGAGACGACCCAAATGCCATACACCCTGCGGATTTCGGCCCGGTTTTGTCTCGCGGTTCCCGTCATGCCGGAGAGTTTTTTGTAAAGCCTGAAAAAGCTTTGGAATGTGATTTGGGCGGCATGATCGGCTCCAAAAGAGATGGGCACACGCTCTTTGGCCTCGACGGCCTGGTGGAGCCCATCCTGCCAGGTCCTGTCCGGCATGCTTCGTCCGGTAAATTCGTCGATAATCACGATCTCGTTTTTATCCGAAATCATGTAGTGCTGATCCTTGCGAAACCGGTAATGCGCCTGCAGGGCTTTCTCGATCGATTCATGGAGCTTGTCCATCGCCTGGGCGTTTGGTCCCGAGGGGGGGTTGGAATAGCGAACCAGTTGTCTTCCGGCGTTGGTCAGTTCCAGTTTCTGTTTTTTGGCATCAAGAACAAAATCCTCCTCGTATTTCATGGAGCGGACCAGATTGTCCGCCCAGATATAGACGATGGATTCCTCCTCGGTTGCCTTGCGTTTTTCGCCGCCGATGATGAGGGGTGTTCGCGCCTCGTCGATAAATATGTTGTCAGCCTCATCCACAAGGACGAAGTTGAAATCGCGTTGAACCCTGGGGTCCTGGTTTTGAGGGGTACCACCTTTTTGCCATGGCCCCCAAAATGGAATTTCCTGGGACTTGAGAGCGGCAAGCTTGAGCCGGTCTTTCATGAAATCAAAACCGAATTCCGATGCTGTCGCGTAGGTGATATCGCACTTGTACGCGCGCTGGCGATCAGGATCCTGCATTTGTTGCTGAAGAATTCCGATGCTCAAGCCCAATAGGTCGTAAACGGGTTTGAGCCATTCGGCGTCGCGCTTCGCAAGATAGTCGTTGACGGTTGCGACATGGACGCCCTTGCCGCTTAGGGCATTGAGAAAAGAGGGAAGCCCGGCAATCAGGGTTTTTCCCTCACCCGTTGCGACTTCAGCGCATGCACCCGAATGAATGATTGCCCCGGCGGCAAGTTGGACATCAAAGGGGCGCAGGCCCAAAACGCGCCTTGCCGCCATGCAGAAAAGGCCAAAAGCCTCGGGAAGTAACTTGTCGAGCGATTCACCGCCGCGGGCACGCCCCTTGAGTTTGAGCGCGGTTGCGGTAATTTCTTCGTTTGTTAGCGCCTCGTACTTCGCTTCCCAATTGCGAATTTTGGAAATCTGGAGGGCGGCTTGGCTTAGGCGGCGGGTCCATGGAAGGCCAACAAGTGCGTTGATTCGATTATAAAATCCCGAACCAAGGCTTCCTATCCGGGACTGGTGGCGCATCTCGGCAAGATGTTCGCCAACTTTCTCGGGAGTTGCATCTGCCAGGCCTGCCAGATGGTTTTTTTTTCGAAAGCCACGGCCATAGTTTGACATGGAGCGGGAAGTGGACACGGCAATCCCCATCGAAAAAGCATGGAATTCCAAACAGAATCATACCCAGAAGGGGTATTGCAGGGGGATACCAATAGGTAGGGAAAAGCTGGGAATGAAGAGCAAGCCCCCCGGAGATTTGACTCACCTCTCCCAGTGAACCCAAACCATCCGAGGGGCTTGTTATCCTTGGATATCAAAAATGAGTGTCGATCGGATTTCCTGCCTCTCCCACAGGAAATCCGATCGAAACACCCTTGGATTGATGAGTTTTGTAAATTCCATGCCAGCGAGCACGGTTCTCAAAAAATCAGCCAAATCAACCCCGAACACCCACTAGAGAACCGATTTCAGAGGAGGCCAACCATGCTTCCCGCCTCTCCCTCGGGAAGCATGGTTGAGCCGCCTTTGTTTGATTGAGCAAAACGACCTATGGTCGATGCCCAAAATTTGTTGGTGTTTATCACCTTGATGCCGGGGCGATTCCCGGTCCTTTTACCCTGTCATTTGAACAAGGGGTGCCCGACCATGCTTCCCGCCTCTCCCTCAGGAGGCATGGTCGAAGCACCCTTGATTCGACGGCTCCGGAATAACCGAACCCTGAATTAACTCAGCCGTTGTATTTTTTTGTTATCCGACCGAACTTCCAGCCTCTCCCTCTGGAAGTCCGGTCGCCATAACTTTTGTTCTCCCAATAGGATTCAGGTGAACGAAAGAAGAAGATGCAACAGTCGGGCCAAACCGAATAAAAAATAAAAAACACCGAGCGTGTAAAATTATAAATCCTTTTCAAATAATGATTTGGGGCGAAAAAATATTTTTGTCACGACGGAGGTAATTCCCAAGGGAAATCCCGTTTGCAACTGTTTTGGGCGTATGATGCACGAAACATAGGCGAAGCGATTTTTCCGAAAATGAAGTATCCATCCGGGGCATCAAAAGGACAGTTTGGGGGAAATTTGGAATACCCTTTGTCTGCTTCGATAAAACCAAAAGTACCAAGGCGGTTGGAGCCCCGCCAGCGGAGAAACACCTTGTCTGAACATCATCCTTTGGTGTCCGTCCTACTTGCCAGCTACAAGGAGGATCCCCGGACCGTTCATGCGGAAAAAATGCCGCTTCCTTCCCGGGAGGCCGTGGCATCCATCGTCGATGATATGCTCGATCTATTGTTTCCCGGATATTTTCGTCTCCAGGAAATCGAAGAGGAAACCTGGGCTAAAAGTGTTTCCGAGATCCTTCAAAGGGTTTCAGAAAGCCTTGGTTTGCAAATTCTTCGGGCGTTCAGGCACGAACACACTTGCTTTGAAGGAAAAAATATCGCTGGCGAGGACCATTCCCGGGCGATCACAACAAACCTTCTTGCCTCCATTCCCCAACTTCGGTTGGTCCTGTGCCAGGATGTCCAGGCGGCGTTTGAAGGGGATCCAGCCGCCAGAAATTGTCAGGAAGTCATTTTTTGTTATCCGGGACTTGAGGCGGTTGCCATTCATCGGGTGGCCCACGAGCTTCACAAAGTCGGAGTTCCATTCCTTCCCAGAATGATGGCCGAGCTTGCCCACCAAAAAACCGGGATCGATATCCATCCCGGCGCCCGCATCGGTCCAGGTTTTTTCATCGACCATGGAACCGGAGTGGTTATTGGGGAAACCTGCGATATTGGTCGCAATGTAAAGCTTTATCAGGGGGTGACACTTGGCGCCCTTTCATTTCCCAGGGACGCCACCGGCAATATCATTCGGGGCCAAAAGCGTCATCCAACCCTTCAGGATGAAGTGGTTGTCTATGCCAACGCGACCATTTTGGGTGGGGAAACGGTCGTTGGTCATCACGCCGTCATAGGTTCGAATGTTTGGCTTACCGAGTCGGTCAATCCCCACACAACCGTACTGATGGAAAAACCTTCACTAAGAATCCGCCAGCCCGGGACCCCCATTCGTGAAACCTGATCCAATCCCGGGGAAATCGGTGAGGGTGATATCGGTCAATCCCATAAATCCCGATCAAGCACTTTTGGAGGAGGCCGCCGTCCTTTTGAGAAAAGGGGGATTGGTCGCATTCGCAACCGAAACGGTGTATGGGTTGGGCGCAAACGCACTGGATTCCCAAGCGGTTACCCGGATCTTCGAGGCCAAAGGGCGCCCGTCCACCAACCCGCTGATTGTCCATGTCGCCGATACCCATTCCGCAAAAAGCCTTTCCCACTGGAACGCCCGCGCCGAGAAGTTGGCCCGTGTTTTTTGGCCTGGCCCATTGACTCTTGTTTTGCCGCGCAAAGCCATGGTTTCCGATTTGGTTACCGCCGGAGGAGACACCGTCGCCATAAGGGTTCCGGATCATCCGGTTGCATTGACGCTTTTGGAAAAAGCGGCTTGCCCAGTCGCCGCGCCAAGTGCCAATCGGTCCAACGCCCTTTCTCCAACTCACGCCCGTCATGTCCTGGAATCACTTGGAAATCGATTGGATTGCATCGTGGATGCCGGGCCTTGCGGAGTGGGAATTGAATCCACGGTGGTCGATCTGACCGATTTGGAGGTCATTGTCCTTAGGCCGGGCCACATCACGCCGGGTCAAATCAGCAGGGTCCTTGGGGAACCCGTTTCATTTGCCAATTCGTTTGAAAAGGGAAGGGGTTTGGGGAAACCCATGAGATCTCCCGGCCATTTGTCCATCCATTATGCTCCCAAAACGCCCCTCGAACTGTTTCAAAATCAGGATGTTTGGATCTCACGGAAAAAGCAACTCCTGTCGGAGGGGAAAAAAATAGGGGAGCTTCCGGAGGGATTGGATACCCCCGGTGTGGGGTGGGCTTGGGATCCCCATCAATGGGAAAAAATTCTCTACGAACGCCTTCACCAACTGGATGAGCAAAATCTGGATCTGCTTTTGGTTTATGTTCCATGCCAGGATGAAGAGTGGGAAGGGGTCCTGGATCGTTTGCGGCGGGCAGCGGCCCAATATTAAAATTAGAATAACTATCCCTTTTCGTGAAACGAAGACCCCGGTATACTCCACAATGCGGAATCCCGTGCGAAGACGGGTCCCCACCAGGGGGACAGGGCAAGCGGGAATCCGTCCCCAGACTCCTATTGCCTGAAACCGAAGCCGAAGTCCCGTCACTTTGGCGGACACCATGGAGAGTGTCGTATCCGACCGTTTGATCGATCCGGGCCGCCCCCCGCAGTTGACCGTGGCCCACGCATGAATGAGCAGATCCGAATCAGTCCCATTCGGCTAATCGGTGCGGAAGGCGAGCAACTTGGCGTGGTTCCCACGCATCAAGCCATGGAAATGGCTCGCGAGGCGGGACTCGACCTTGTGGAAGTGGCTCCCAATGAGCGCCCTCCCG
Source organism: uncultured Singulisphaera sp. (assembly GCA_963923115.1). Lineage (GTDB taxonomy): Bacteria > Planctomycetota > Planctomycetia > Gemmatales > Gemmataceae > SYLG01. The sequence goes on along the minus strand of CAWUOD010000084.1, from coordinate 2,978 downwards.
TTTGCAAAATTCTCGATTATGGCAAGTTCCGTTACCAGCAATCGCGCAAGGAAAAGGTCAAAGCCCATCAGCAAAAGCTGAAAGAGGTTCGGGTTCGTCCCAAAACCGGCGACCATGACATCGAAACCAAGGTCAATCAGGTCAAAAGGTTTCTTGAGGATAAAGACAAAGTCCTATTGTCTGTCCAGTTTCGTGGCCGGGAAATGCAACACCTTGAAGAAGGCAAGCGTGTTCTCGACCAGATGTTGGACAGGCTTGCCGAGGTCGCAAAGATTGAAAAAGCGGCCACCATGGAAGGCAAGCGCATGACCGCGATGCTGGCTCCTAAATAAGTCTATCTTGTAGATTATTGTTGATAGTCTTTTGTGGTAAAGCAATATTGGTCAACAATCAAAAAAGCCCGGCGATTGCCGGGCTTTTTTGTGTTATTGGAGAGCCTGATATTGGCTGCCTCGAAACTAGCGAGGTATATCCAACATGAAGTAATCCCTTGGGCTACGAGTGAAGGGGTGGGTTTGGAATCCGCCATTACCGCCCGCAGGAACCATTCCCTGAAACGGCATGCAAGGAAGGCAAGGAGGAACAAATACTGGGGGTGGAGGAGGGAAACCCAATCCCTGGCATCCAACGCAAAGGGGATGAACGGGAGTTGGGTAGGAATAAACCCGGGGCTGATTTTTGGGGCTCGCCGGGGGCATTGTCGGACGAACGGCGGGCCTTGCAGGGTCCACTACTGCCGGAGGCGCTGCAAGCGCGGGGGCGGTGGTCGGTTTGGCCTGGATGGCTGGTCGGGTCTGGGTTGCAGGCACCGGTGGGCTGGCCAAGGGAGGTTCCTGAGCCACCACAAAAGCGGGCAGGGCCCAAAGCGCCAGCAAGGCGAGTTTTTGCTTGATCATGATCTTGGTTTCCTGTCCGTCCTGGAACAACACAGATGAATTCGGAAAAAGGACAGCGACAGCTTGGGGCAGAAAAAAGCGTAAGGGGAAAATGGGGAAAAGTTTTTTGCGGTTTGTAACAATCTTGAGGATTGGAGCGAGAGGATAAAAACAAAAAAAGACAGACCTGCCGGGGGGTTGGCAGGTCCGTCTTGTGAAGCCCCTGGGGGGGGAATTCGGGTTGATTACTGGCCGGGGAAACCGCCAGGTCCGGGCATCATGGCCCCGCCTGCAGATCCGCCTTGGCCGCTGGGGATGGCCCACTGCATGGTGGGGCTCACAAATACTGGGGCATAGTTTACCCGGCCGCCGCAGCCGCCGTTAATCTGATACCCGTGGTTTTTGTAGTAGGCAACCCAGTCGATATTATCGAGAGCGCCGTAGTAGTTTTTGAGAGCGCCGTAATAGTCATGCCAGAACTTCTGGAGACGCTCTTCCTCAGGGGTCAGGCCTTTATATCGCTTGGCGAAGATATTCCACCAGGGTTGATAACCACTGTAGGAAAGCTCATGCCACCCAGCCTGAGAAGTGCTGGTAGAACCAAAAGCCATACCGGCCAGCGCAACTGCAACCAATGCGAAACGTTTCATCGCGACTCCTTTCACGATGGATCCGACTTATGCCGGCCGGGGACGGGTCGTGAGCCGGTCCCCGGCTTCCCTCCCTTAATCCGGAACCCGGGAACTTCCCGGGTGATGTCACCGGTGATCCTCACCAGCGTCATCCGATGCTTTATCCATCGGCTCGAACTAACCGGTTCACCCGTGCAAATCGGCAGAACTGTTCGAAGAAGAGAACCGTTGTGGGCGGGAAGATCGTTAAGATTGGCAAAGTCTTCCAGAATTGCCCAAATTTACACTAAGAAACAAATTGCGGGAAAAACCAGTAGGAATGAGGGAATTCGCCCCTAATCCACATCGCAACCCAAGCGGGATTGGACCTTTTGACGGAGTTCACGAATACACCAGGCATGAATTCCCACAGCGACCTTTTGGTCATTCTTCTCCAAACCGGCGATTTTCTTGTGCGCGGAAAGGATTGTGCTGTGCTGGCGGCCAAACCATACGGCGACTTCCTTTGCTGTCGCTCCTGTCAAATCTTTGGCGAAGTACATAGCCAACAATCTGGCCTGACTGGGTTTGGGGGATCGGCTTTTGTCACGCATGAGGGCCGTGGAAACGCCAACGATCTGGCCAACCGCCTCAACGATTTCCGCGAGGCCAAGGACTTTTCGGTCACTTCGCTGGTGGCTTTCGCTTAATCCGCGGACCATCGACTCACCGGGTGGGGTTCCGGTGGCCCATGCGTGGTGCTTGATGGTTTGAACCATACCTTCGCATTCGCGGCCTGAACCCCGGACCCGTCGCGCCATCAAATCCAGGAGGCTATCCTCGACCACCAACTTTGGCGCCTGGGCCAGAAGCTGGCCCAGAAATAGTCGTCTTTGAGGCAAGTCCATCGGGCTAAGACCGCAAACCAAACCGCCGCAAAGCCGGGTTTTTAGCTCCGGAATCAGGCCCTGAGTGTCCTGGGGCGATTTTTGCAGGGTCACCACAACGGTGGCACCAAGTCGGGATAAAGCATCAAGCGTTGTCGCAAATTCTTCCTGGGTTTTTTGTTTACCCACCAATCCTTCAAGGTCGTCAATCAGCCATAAATCCAGTCCACGCATTCGTTTACGGAAAGAGGACTGTTTGTGGGTCCTTAGGGCCTCCAGGAACTCATTGGCGAATTCCTCGGCGGTTTGCAAAAGGATTTTTGATCCAGGGAAGGAAATTCGGCGTTGATGCGCGATTCCCTCCAAAAGGTGGCTTTTGCCCAAGCCGGTGGAACCGTGAAGAATCAGGGTCCGGGGGGAGCCAATTTCGCCCGAAGCGAAGCCCTTGGCAGCCAGAAACGCGGCTTTGTTGGCGGTTCCCGTCACAAAGTGATCAAGCCGACGAACCCTGCGACGGATCCGTTGGGTATTCCCTTCGCGAATGGATGTCCCTTGGGTTGGGGGGACTGGCGAGCTGCCAATGGCATCAACGGTGGTGGAGACAG
>CAWUOD010000083.1:0-9121 GCA_963923115.1 uncultured Singulisphaera sp. | reverse complement strand
GCCCATACCTGGACCGCCCATACCTGGACCGCCCATACCTGGACCGCCCATACCTGGACCGCCCATACCTCCCATCAAAGCTGGCGCCTGCATTAGACCAGCCATGAAACCTGTCATAAACTCGTCCCCGGGGAAGGAAATCCCCATCTTCACAATTCCTCCGTCCTGGACAGGTTTGATTTCCCGCAGCATTTTCAGGGCATTATCCAATTGGGCTTTTTGTTGTGGGTTTTGCCTTCCCATTGCCGCCGTCATAGTCCCAAGAAGGAGTGGGAGGGATTTGAAGGTGGTCATTGCGGCGGCCGCTTTTGCTTTGTCCTGGTAGTCGAATTCCAGGGCGACATTGCTTGTTGGCCCAAGATCCATGGTGGCAATCGCTGTATTAAACCTTGCCATGGTCATCATCATGGCGGATGCCGCGTCAGGTGCTTTCGCATTTGGATCGGGGTTTTTGGCCCAGGCAAAAAGTTGTTTCCCAGAATCCTTACCCCGTGCGATAATCGCTGGAGGGTTCACGGCATTTGCCGGTCCGCCCTTGACCGTGGTGCAATTTGTAATCTGGCCTTTCGCGCCAAAAACCATCACTTTATCACCCGGGGCAAGGTAGGCCGCGAAGGGATCGCCCGCCCGGGCCCAGACGGCCCGTCCATTGATTGATTCCGTTTGAACGGAGGTGTCCGCGGCGAGTTTCGCGCGATTCAGTTTTTTGTTGGCGGAAATGACGACCAAAATACTTTGTGGATCTTGCGGGTTGGTCATGGAAAAACTGACGCGCCGCAGGTCGTCCAATCCGATTTCCGCCGCGGTGAAAAAGGGGTTGGTTCCAACATTAGGCATAATCCTAAGTGTGTTTTTGAGTTGGGCCCCTTGGGGTGTCGCAGCAATTTTTTCCAAATCCGCGGTGGCAAATACCCCCGGTTCCTGTGTGAAAAGCGCCCATTCATCGACTTCGGCTTCGGTGAACAGTTTGGGAAGGACGAAAACACCCACCAGGACAAGAGCCGCGAGGGCTACAACTCCCCCCCCGATTCCCCCGATAAGTGCCCAATTGGGGCCCTTGGGGGCTGATTTCTTTGATTTTTTCTTTTTCTTCTTTTTGGGAAGATCGTCGTCCGCTTCCTCCTCATCATCTTTGGAGGGCGCAACGATGGCCGCAACCACCTTTCCCTTGCCGGGTAAAGGGGGAGGGGTGAGCATTTCGACGGTTTTGGATTTGGGAGGACTGGAGGGGGCAACCACGGTTGGGACTACAATTGCCGTGTCGGCGTCATCCGCCAGGGGTGCCTCCAGCACGGATTGGCAGGCTGGACACCGGAATTTTTTCCCGGCCAGGTGATCACCCACCTGAAGTCTTTTTCCACAGGAACAATTCACAACAAGAGGCATAAGGACCTCGAAATTCATTGGACAATGTCTGAGTTGATCTTAACTGTCCGGAGCGTTCTTCTCCACCGGATTTTCGGGGATTTCCACAAGGGAGGCCCGCTTTGAGGCCTCCTTGAGCTTTGCCCGGCATTTTTGTATCCGTTCATACGGTTCATGGGTCAGACGAAGGCCGCTGTCAAGAAAATCGCGTTCTTCCTCCATAAGCTCCTTCATCGCGGTCAAAACATCCATGATAACCTTTTGCTCGACAAAAAGATCATAGCCAAACCATTGGGCAACATGGGATTCCCACAAGATGGGGCGGTAGCAATTTCCTTCGAGAGCGGCTTCCACTTCCATCAGTCCATTCAGGTCCCGGATGGTTTGTTCGACTTTGGTTTTGTCCCTAAGTGCCGGATGGGTGTTGACCAGGGGAACAACGGATTCGTTTTCCACCCTGGTCAAAGACTTGGTAAGGCGGTTGTCTATTTCCATCAGGCGACTTGTGTGCCAATCCTTGCCAATATTTCGGGAGATTTCGACCATGGTCGCGCCGCCAAGCCCGCAAACAAAAAGAAGACCCAGCACAGCCGGCCATCTCCATGCCCCCCATTTGGCGCCTGCCAGCCATAGAGTCGAAATGAGCGCGCCTCCGATGGCGCCTCCCGCATGTCCCGAAGTGCTAACCCGAGCCGCGAAACTAATGGTGGCCAAAAGTCCCAGGTTCACCATCACCTGGGTTTGCCACAAATAGCGGAGCTTGCGGGGTAGTTGTTTTCGGCAAAATAGAAACCAAACGGTGTCTGCGGCGATAAATCCCGAAATCGCCGTCGAAGCCCCGGCGGAACCAAAAGGGTACCATGCAAGGGCCGCGCATCCCCCCAACCATGCCGACGCAAGAAAAAGGACCAGAAAAGGCGCCGATCCGAACACCCGTTCAATGTGTCTGCCGATCGACCAGAGGGCGCTGCCATTGAACAGGATGTGGAGGGCGCCAATATGGACAAAAGCGCCCTGCAGTGGAAGCCACCATTTTCCGGATTCCCACCCGGTTCCCGTGACAAGGCCCAGAGTTTGCAGGGTTTTCTTGACTTCGGGATCGCCGTCGTTCATCGAGAGGTAGTGCCAAAAATTGTCCCATGTTCCGGAACAAAGGAAGGCGCCGTAGGAAAAAACCAGGATATTGACCAGCAAAAGTATATTTGAGAGAGGCGAAGGGACCTTCCCATACAGGGCGGCCCGGATCACCGAGGCGGGTTTGTCGGGATTGATGATTTTGGAGGCGATCCAGTCCTCCGGGCCGTTGGGCCGCCGCAGGATCTCCAGGGCGTAGGGTGTCGGTTCAAAAGCTGCTTCGCCGATGGAGAATGGCGACTTTTGTATCATGCCCAAGTGCCAAAGCCAATCCGCGATTTCAGCGGCCTCCCTGGGGGAGGTGCCGGTCAGGCGGGCAAAGGACGAGAGGGTCGCCTGTCCGGGCGGTTCGCCATGGCAAAATTCAAGAAAAAATAGCTGGGCATCCGTGGATCGTGGGTTTTTTCGGCCCACCAATTCCTCCTCAAATTCCCCACCAGACTTCTCCGGGTCCTCCGGAGGAATTGGGTTCTGGGGGGATTGGGATTCGGTCACGGATTAGTGCGCCTTGAGCATGCCCGCTTTTTCGGCGAAGGGGAACACCCCGCCCGCCTCGATGATCGGGGCAACTTCCCCCAGCGGACGGAGCTGCACGACTTCCCCTGTGGTTTCATTCACAAGTGTGGAGGTCTTGAGCTCAATGCGAAGGACATCCCCCGTGCAAACCTTTTCACAAAGGCGCTCCGGGGTCTCGAAGGGGATAAGGTAGCCCCCATTGACCGAGTTGCGGAAGAAAATGCGAGCGTAAAACTCCGCGATAACGGCGGTGATTCCCGCCGCATCAAGCGCGATGGGCGCGTGTTCGCGACTGGATCCGCATCCGAAATTTTTTCCGCCAACGATGATCTTGTATGGAGAAACAAATTCATCGGAGGCGTCGTGGAAGGGCACATGCCCCTTGGGAAGGCCACCCTGCGCGGCTGGCACGCCAATCAGGGCGTATTTTCCAAACTGCTTGTATTCCTCGGGGATCGAGGGGTTGAAGGTCAGGTATTGGGCGGGAATGATCTGGTCCGTGTCGATGTTGTCGCCCAGGACATAGGCCTTGCCGCGGATGATTTCTGGTAGGCTCATGCCAAGTACTCCCGGGGGTCGGTGATTGTGCCGTTCAGGGCGCTAGCCGCGACGGTTAGCGGGCTGGCAAGGAAAACTTCCGATTCCTTGTGGCCCATGCGGCCAGGGAAATTGCGGTTGGTGGTGCTAATGCAGCGAAGTGCCGCGTTGAGTCGGCCGAAGGTGTCCGATGGGCCACCCAGACAAGCCGCGCAGGAGGCTTCACCGATCTTGGCGCCCGCGGCGAGGAACACCTCTTCGAGGGTTTTGTCCTCAAGTTTTTCGGTCTTGAGCGTCCGGGCAATTTCTGTTGTCGCGGGGACAATAAAGGTATCAATCTTAACCGATTGCCCTTTGAGGAGTTTGGCCGCCGCCCTGAAGTCGGTCATCTTGCCCCCTGTGCAGGAGCCAATGTAGGCGCGGTCGAGTTTGGTGCCCTTCAGCTCATCGACAAATGCCTTGTTGTCCGGGCTGTGGGGTTTGGCCACAACAGGCTTGAGCTTGGCGAGGTCATAAACCTTTTCAAATTCGTATCTCGCGTCGGTGTCGCTTTTTTGGACCTCGAATTTTTTGCCAGACTTGTTGCGACGGTTGACATAATCGAGTGTGACCTCGTCGGGCGCGATGACGCCGTTCTTGCCACCCGCTTCGATGACCATGTTGCAAAGGGTCATTCGCTCTTCCATATTGAGCGAAAAAACCCCCTGGCCATCAAATTCCATGGCCTTGTAAGTCGCGCCATCGCATCCAATATCGCCAATAATGGCAAGAATCATGTCCTTGGCCATAAGCCATGGGGGCAGTTGTCCTTCGAAGCGAAAACGCATGGTTGGTGGGGTTTTGAGCCAAAGTTTGCCCGTGCCCATAACAAAACCGGCGTCGGTGTTGCCGATTCCCGTCGCGAATTCACCAAAAGCGCCCGCGTTGCAGGTGTGGCTGTCGGTTCCCAAAAGAACCTCGCCGGGCCGTGTGTGTCCCTCTTCCGCCAAAGCGATGTGGCAGACGCCTTTATATCGCTCTGTGCCAACATCATAAAAGTTCGGGATATTTTGTTCTTTGACAAAGGCCCGAAGAACATCCACATTGCGATTGGCCATGGCGTCGGCGGTGAAAATGTAGTGATCGGGAATGATCACGACCTTCTCCCGGTCCCAGACTTTTGCATTCTTGCCGAAGTGCTTTTGGAATACACCAATGGTTCCCGGGCCGCACACATCGTGGGTCATCAGAACATCAATATCCACCCAGATATTGTCGCCTGGCAAAACACTGTCCCGATGGGCGTGTTTCGCCAGGATTTTTTCCGTCAGGGTCATCCCCGCCATGTTTTGCTCCGTCTCAAAGGTCCAACTCTGATAATATAAGACCATCGGCCCCTAATCCCAAATCGAACCGACGATGAATCGCGAGCGAACATTCCAGATCCTCACCCTTGGCTGCAAAGTCAACCAGTACGAGTCGCAATATGTCCGCGAGCTTTTGGAACACGCGGGCTGGCGGCAGACGCTGGAGGGAACAGCGGATCTTTGTTTGGTGAACACCTGTACCGTTACCCATGAGGCAGACGCCAAAGGTCGCCAAACCATCAGGCGACTCCATGCCGAAAATCCCGGGGCCGAGATGGTGGTCATGGGGTGCTTTGCGACCCGCGATCCCAATGCCGTCGCCAAGTTGCCCGGTGTTTCCCGGGTCATACCAGACAAAACCCAACTCGCCGAGGAGCTTGCCCCCTATGGGGTTTTGCCGCTCCCCCAGGGAATTAGTCGTTTTGATGACCACCAACGGGCTTTCGTCAAGGTCCAGGACGGATGCCTTCTCAATTGCAGCTATTGCATAATTCCAAGCGTTCGACCCGGAATGCGCAGTCGTTCCATGGAGGATATTGCCGGTGAAATCGGCAGGCTGGTTTTGGCGGGATATCAGGAGGTGGTCCTTACCGGAATTCACCTGGGCCATTATGGCCTCGACCTTAGCAAGGGATTGCCCAAGGACCAATGGAGTCGCCTTTGGAATCTGATCGAGCGCATGGAATCGATCGAAGGGGATTTTCGTGTCCGGCTTTCAAGCCTCGAGGCCGCGGAGGTTCGGGAGGATTTTCTCAGGGCCTTGAAGGCAAGCAAGCGGGTGGTTCCCCATCTTCATCTTTGCCTGCAAGCCGGATCGGACAAAATTCTGACCGCCATGCGCCGAAGATATCGTCGCGACTCTTTTCTGGATAATTGCCAAAGGGTTAGGGAGGTTTTGGACGAACCGGCCCTGACCACGGATGTCATTTACGGGTTTCCTGGTGAGAACGAGGCCGATTTCGAAGACACTATCGATGTCTGCCGAAAAGCCGGTTTTTGTAAAATCCACCTTTTCGCCTACAGCCCCCGCGAAGGGACTGACGCGGCAAAAATGACCGAAACGGTCGATCCAAAAACCAAGGCGGACCGAAGAAGGCGCCTTCTTGAGGTGGAAGACGAATTGACCCGGGATTTTCAAAAAAGGATGGTTGGCAGGGTGCTTGATGTGTTGGTGGAACAGCCTCTTGAGGAAAAGCCCGGGTGGGTGCGGGGAACTTCGTGTCGGCACCTTCAGGTGGCGTTTCCGGGAATCCATGAAGCATTGCGCAAAAAACGCTTCCCGATCCGGGTCACCGGCATCGAGCAGGGAATTCTTGTGGGGGAGCCCATCCCGGGCGGTGAGGGCCCAATGGAAAATCTCTTGGTGAATCCCGTTGGCCGGGGAGTGTCCGGGCGGATTTCCCTCGGTACGGTTCCAGTTTTTTGATCTTCCGGAACGGGCTTTCGGGTTGGGACTTTTTTTGGGTGGATCCGAACGCCCTCCCCATGAACACTTTGCAAAAGTTGCTTTAAATTGCCACAAAATCCTTCTTCAAAGTCAGAAATTTTTCCCGGGGAGTCAACGGGCTCTCCCTCCACGACCCCTCTCCCTGGGGGGGAGAGGAAAGCCCGGCAAGTGCCCTCGTGGATTTCGCGGGGGATCCTGGGTCTGATCCTTTTTGGGGGAGGTATTCTGTTGCTTGATGCCGGGGGTGTAATCCGGCTTTTTCCCCATGAGGCCCACCCTGAACGATTTCGGGGAGGGGATCACATTCGCGAATTGATGACCAGGGTACAAGCTATCAAGCCTGTAAGCCTGGGAGATTTGGTTGATATTCCCCAGGTTGGTGGCTGGGTAAATGGCGACAAGGGACGGACCGCGATCGGTGGAAAATGGATTGTTTTGGACATCTGGGCCTTGTGGTGACCATTTTGCAAATCCACGGCGCCGGGACTGGTTCAGCTCTCGAAAAAACACGCCTCCAAAAATCTTCAGTTTCTGAGCCTGACCACAACGGATGAGGCGGGGGTGGCCGATTTTGTGGCCGGTAATCGAATCTCCTGGCCTGTGGGTTTCTCCGCCGAGCCGCTTGATATCGCCAAACTCGGCGCCTTCAACGAAACGAGCCCCACCATGGGATATGAAACCAAGCCCCTATTGATGCTGATTGATCCCGATGGTCGGCTGGTTTGGACGGATAGTCATGCCCGTTTTCGCCATCAGGAACCGGAAAAAACCGTTCGTGAACTTGATGAAATTCTTGCGAAAGCACTCAAGGGCGAAACCGTCAAATAGTCAGGGACCAACCAGGAGGAAAATATCCGGTTGTTGAAACAATCGATAGTCCCAACAACCGGGGTGGAAAACTAACCGTTCCACTTTTTCTTGATGAAATCGATTCCCTGGAGGTAAACATCCTCGGAATTCGCGAAAAGGTCGCGCCAAACTTTTGTCGCGGCAGCGATATCGGGAAGCGCCCGTCCGAAGGCTTCGATGGTGAGCCAGCCGTCGTAGCCGGATTTTTTGAGGGCGGCGAACGCCTCGTCCCAACGGACCTGGCCGCTTCCGGGAACACCCCGGTCGTTTTCGCTGATATGCACATGGGCAAAGCGATTGCCCAAAGCGGCTATGGGACCGGCCTGGCTTTTCTCCTCAATGTGGGCATGGAAGGTATCATACATGCACTTGAAGGAGGGGTGATTGACGGCATCGACCAGTTCGGCCGCCTGCGCCGCGGTGGTAAGGAAGTAGCATTCAAAGCGGTTGAGGTATTCGATGGTCATGGTGACCTTTGCCTGTTGGGCGTGGTCGGCCGCTTTCCTGAGCACCTCGATTCCGTGGGCTTTTTCCTGTTCGGTGGGGGGATTTCCGCTGAAGACGCCAATTGCGGAGTGATAAGGACCCGCAAGGGCGGTCCCTCCGAGTTCATGGGTCATGTCGATGGCCCATTTGATCCGATCGAGGGCCTTTGCGCGAACAGTAGGGCTTGGGTCGATCGGATTGTTGTCGGAATTGACCACGGTTACGGTGGTCGCACCCAGACCCAGGTTGTCGAGTTCCTTGCGGATCTTCTTGTAGTGCGCGGCATCCCCATCAAAAAGCGGAAGCTCCACGCCGTCGTAGCCTGCTTTTTTCAGGGAGGCCAAAAGAGGGAACTGGGCTTCGGTGACATGGGCTGTCCAAAGCAAAAGATTCATGCCGATCTTCATGAGAGGAACTCCGAATAGAATAACCGTGGAATGGATGAATACTGTTTTATGGCTTGAACCCGATTTGTGACCCACCCCCAACCGGAGACACATTGGCCCGTGGAAACCGTAGAGGCGAGAACGATCTTCAGCCCCGCCACGGGTTTTATCCGCCGTGGTGGATTTGACCTTACTTGCAACCCTTATTTGGGGTGCACCTTTGGCTGCAAGTATTGTTATGCCATGTTTTTGCCCCAAAATCGGAAACCACGCGAACTTTGGGGCAAATGGTTTTCCGCCAAGCGAAACGCGGTCGACCTGGCCCGCAGGGAAGTGCCGAAAATTTCCGGCAAAGCGGTTTATTTTTCCAGCGTTACCGACCCGTATCAGCCCGCCGAAAGGACCATGCTTCTCACCCGTGGAATTTTGCGGGAGATGCAACCTTACCAGCCCCGGGTGGTCATCCAGACCCGTGGAACCCTGGTCGCTCGTGATATTGATATTCTGTCACGATTTCGGAGCCTTAGGGTCAATCTCACCATGGGAAGCGACTCCGAGCGGGTTCGGGAGCTTTTGGAGCCAAAGTCTCCGCCGTACGAAAAGCGTTGGGAGGCGGCTCGCCTTTTGGTGGAAGCGGGAATACCGGTGGGGCTGTGCGTTACCCCGGTGTTGCCTCTGGAAAATCCCGAACGGTTCGCCGACCGGATAGCTTCCTTTGGGGCGGCAGTCGTGGTGACGCAGGGGTTTCACGACGCGGCCGGGGCTTTTGGAGCGGACACTTCGCCGGGGGCGCTCAAGGTGGTGGATGGGCTGGATTGGGGACCTGAAAAATACCGGAAATTTGTCGAATGTTTGCGCAAACAGATTCGGGTCTACGAGGGGGAGAAGGGATTTTTTCCCCCCTCCCCACCGCCTGAAACCGCCCAGGGCCTTTTTCCCGAAAAAAGGGGATGAAAAAGGTCTACAACTTAGGGGGTCTTTTTCGCGTTGGGATTCCGATTCCGGGCGCGGGCCTCTCCCTGGTCGGTCACGGGAACCTTTGTGTCCCAGAATAT
>CAWUOD010000082.1:0-9278 GCA_963923115.1 uncultured Singulisphaera sp. | reverse complement strand
CATTGCCATGCAGAGTGCCAATGGAAAAAGACCTCCTCGTCGGTCCTGGCGAGCATGCAACCTCAAACAGTATAGGTTGGGTGTCCAAAAAACGACGGGATAATATACGGGTAAAGGCGGGCAATGATTCGCCCCGTACTCTTTCCGGGAAACGGTGGAAGCATTCGGGGGCGGAGCGGTTTTCCATACCGTTAAGCGCCCCTATCCCATCGAAGTCCTATTTCACCTCAAACAGGACTGCGGTTTCCCCCCGGAAGCCCAAATCCTGGGTCTGTTTTCCTGCCTGGAAACCGAGAGTAATCTCCCGCTTGCCCGGGGTGGCACACTGGACATCGATGAGTTTGTATTCGATTTCGGCGCCTGAGAGTTGGGAGCCAAGAGATTTGGAGTTGATCATTTCAATCCGAAAAGGATTTTTATCCGATCCGGAATAGTGCATTTTTACTTCAAGGGGAGGCTGGCCGCCTGATTGGTTGTGGACCCGTACCAAGCCCAGTCGGGGTTTGCCCGTTTTGAGTTCCGGGACATAAGGCCCCCGCTCCACTTTCACGCGCCCCTCTGGGTTGATGATGATCTTCAGAAAGACATGCTTTTGCAAAAGATCATCGGGATCCTCGGCTTTCCACGCGTCCCGGGTAAGTGCGGCCAGAACGGGGTCCCGTTGGTCGATGGTAGCCCGCACCGGGGTCCAGGGACCGGAAGCCTGCCCACAAACGGATCCAATTACCAAGGCAAGGAAGGGGAGCATGGGTCTTTCCCGTAATCCACGAAGTACTTATCCTTAAGATTGTATTCATTCTCTCCACCCTCTCCCCGGGTCGCGCGCAATCATGTTTTCCTCCCCCAATCCCTTTTCGGATGTTGCCACAGGTACTTCCCGGCGGGATTTTTTGGGACATTTGGGCGCCATGGGAAGTTTGGGGTTGGTCCATGCCCCGGCAATCGCCCAAAAGAATCGCGTCGGTGAAATCCCTGACCTGATGACATTCCTGGCCCCTTATGTCATCAAAAAGGAAACCCTTGATCGTTTCCTTGATCCCAAAGCCCGGGTATGGGCCAAATTCGATCCGGAATTGGGCTATTTGCTCAGAAACTCTTTTGTGCGCGATGGCGTCGATGGTTGTTCCACCCTGGCACGCTATGAGGAGATGGGACAGCGTAAACAGGCACACTTTCCTGACCAACCCGTCCGAATCCACACCTATGGGGACAGCTTTACCCAGGGACATCAGGTCAGTGATGGGGAAACCTGGCAAGAGGTTTTGGCCGCACACTTTTGCGAACCGATACGCAATTTTGGGGTGGGCGGCTTTGGTGTTTATCAGGCTTACAAGAGGCTAATCCGCCAGGAAACCGGGGGCCCGGCAGCCGATCACATCATCCTCAATATCTGGGGAGATGACCATCTGCGCAGTATCTATTCCTGGCGATGGCTTTCGTTTCCGCCTTCGGTGGTTGAATCGATGTCCGGGATCATGTTCCATGCCAATCCCTGGGTTCACGCGCGATTGGACGGGATGGGCAAACTGATCGAGAAACCTAGCCTTTGCCCTTCGGAAAAGGAGCTCTACAAACTTTGTGATCCCGGTTTTTTGGAGGCATCATTCCGGGAAGATGAAATTGTCCAGATGATTTTTGCCGAACGAACCGGAAAGCTCCCAAACCGTGACCTGGCTGACCGGGCAATCGCCGCATCGGCAATCGAAAATCCGGATCTCTCCTCTCCCGAGGCGATCAAAAGAACCGCCAATCGGGTCATCCATGGTTATGCCATCCGGGTGGGCATGCGAACCGTGGAAAAGCTCGACCTCTTTTGCAAAGCGAACAAAAAAAAGCTGCTTGTTCTTTTGAGTTATCCGGTTGGATCGGTGTGGCACGCATGCAATCGGACCAAACCGGGCGATCCGGACAATGTCGATTGGCACCCAGGTGTGTTCAAGGATTTTGTCCGGGATCGGAACATCCCCCTGATCGATTCCCTGCCCTTTCATGTCGCGGAATTTGACACCTTCAAACTGAGCGCCAAGGCGTATGTCGATCGCTATTACATGGGTCACTACAATCCGAAGGGAAACCACTTTTTCGCCTTCGCCATCAAGGATGAGCTGCTCAGGTGGCTGGATCCGAAACCACCGGCGTATCGGACGGACAAGGAACCCCTTATCCGGTTCAAAGGATATTTGCCGGGATGATCCCGGGAAAGGCAGTATGCTGAATCGTCGAAGAATGCTGAAAATGGGCGCAACCGCTTGCGTGCCCCTGCGAAGTGGCAACGCGGAGCGGTTGCCCATGGTTTCCGAAGAAAAGGAAACAGGAATCCTTTCCAAAGACACACTCAATCATTTTTATCGTTTTTTCTCCGACATTTGTCATCGTTATCCCACATCGCAACAGGATCAAACCCTGGCTGCCGCCGAAGCCATTTGGCAATTGCTTCATGCGTGGCGCCCCAAGCCTCCTGACACTCGGGAGTGGGAACAGGTTTCCTTTCGGACGCTTGGACAGCGTGACAAACTTTTTGGACTATTTCCAACAACAGATGCGACAGGGAAACTCAAACATCCCCTGATGCTGGCGGCCGACCTTCCCCGGGGCATGATTTTGATCACAGACCCACTTCGGCCCCAGTTGGGAGAGGTGCGGGCGCCTTTTGGAGCAACTCGTGTCAAAGTGACGGGAATTCCCGGGACGGACCTTGACCTTCCGGTTCATGTTGAGCGCCCCGCGCGAATCCTGGGCAAAATCCTTGACAAGGACACGGGCAAACCTTGGCCCGGTCGGGTGTCGGTGTTTGATTCAAACGGGCAATATCAACACGCAAAGGCTTATGCGGGGATTGCGACCGTATCGGAAAAACCGGTTGTGTTCCGACCCGCCTGGCAAAAGCTGCCCTTTTTTTACAGTGATGGATCCTTTGAGGTGCTTTTGCCTTCGGGAACCACGATATTGTCCCTGGAACGGGGTTGTGAACACGAGATTGTCCGAAAAAGCGTTGATCTTTCGCCCGGGGAAACGGTTCAGGTTACCCTGTCTTCGGCAAGACTGGTCGACATGCGCTCCATGGGATGGATTTCCGGCGATACCCATGTCCATTGGTGTGTCAACTCCTGGGATGAGAACGAATCGCCCGAATTGCTCAAAGTGGTGCAGCGAGCCGAGGATGTCCGTGTTGTCAATAATCTGACCCTGTATCAATGGCGACCCCAAAAACCTTTCACAAAACCCGACAACGCGCCACCCGGTCCGGTTCCTGCGGTTTCCGATCATGACTATATCGTTCACATGGGAGAGGAATTTCGCAACGACAATCACTACGGGCATATCAACCTATTGGGAATCACGAGTCTGGTTCATCCGATCTCGACAGGTCCCGGTTCGGGTGGCGACGCCAAAGCGCACGACTGGCCCCTCAACCGGGACATCATCGCCGAAGCGAAAAAGCAAGGCGCCATCGTTTGCGAAGCGCACAACCTGGGGCCATTTCACTCTTCGTCTGTGCCGATTCATGTCGCCATGGGGCTTTCCGATTGTCTTGACCAGCTTGAACCCCAACATTATTACCGGTTTCTGGATTGTGGTTTCCGGATTGGTCTGGGCAATGGGAGCGATCACCCGGCCAGGTTGGTCGGATGTTGCCGGGTTTATGTGCAAACCGGGGAAAATCCCGATGAACCGATCAATCATCGGAAATGGATTGAAGGACTCAAGGCGGGCAAGTCTTTCACCACATCGGGCCCGATTCTGTTTCTGATTTGTGATGGCCATGGTCCAGGGGAAATTGTTTCGGCCAAAATGGGTGGGACGGTCAAGATTCGACTTCATGCCATTTCCAAAAAACCTCTTGGCAAGGTGGAAATCGTCGGTTCAGGAGGGCGAATTCTGGGAATGATCGAGACCGACAAACATGTAGCCACGATCAATATTCACGAAAGGCTATCGGGTTCGACCTGGATTGTCGGGCGCGCTTCCCGGAGCCAATCCTTTGATGCCCTTTCGGGACCCGACATCGCGCACACTTCGGCCGTTTATGTCGAAGTGTCAAACAAACCCATGATCAACCCGGAATCGGCTAAATGGTGGGTGGCCAACATTCGCCAGCACCGTGAACGATTGAGGCTTCAGGGGAATTTTCCCGATGAGGCGAAAAAGGCCGAGGCCCTTGCTTTTGTTGATCAGGGAATCCAGCTTTACGAGGATTTGATCCGGAAAGGATAAGCCAAATGATTGGATACGCGATGAAGAACGCTGTCATGAAGTTTGCGACCTGGAGGTGGTCCCAAAAGCTGATTTTGGGTGCCTCTTTGGTAGCGCCTTTTTGTTTGTCTTTCATTTCACCGGCAACGGGACAGGGAACTGTTCAGGCCCAATCGACCGTGCAGTGGCCGATGGAATGGGCCGTCGAAGCCCAGCCTCTGATTTCCCAGGCCAACCGGATCGCAAACGCTCTTGAGATCCTTGGGCAGCCTCTTTCCGCCGATAGCGCCAAGGCGCTCAAATCCCTCAAGGAGTCGGAGGGAAACGACGCGATTGCCAAAACAATCCAGGATACGCTTGATCCCCTTTGCATGGCCGCCGTGGAGATTCAACCCTCGGGTGTGACAAAAGTCATCCCGGGTAAAACCATCCCCATTCTTGTGGAGCAAGGTTGGACCCTTGCCCTGGTCAAGGTGATCAACAAGGCGGGAGCGACCGGAGTTCTTCGCCCCGACAGTCCCAGCTCCCGCCCCTTGCCTCACGCTCCGGCAAACGAGGTGGAAAATCGTTGGCTTGGGTTGCTCACCTACACGGGCCAGCCGATGTTGCCAAATCTTTCGGGACTGGGTCTCGAATACACCATAGTCCAGCTCTGGTCCAAAGACGCCGAGACGCGCTCCGCCGAGATTTCCTTTTCGATCGAGGGGGGTAAAAACCTTGCCAAGGGGAAAACCGATCCCGTCGTTCGTGACTGGTCCTTCGCAAAGGACACCGATGGCTGGAGGGCCGAGAACAACTGCACCCTGGAATCAGACAAGGGATCCCTTTTGGTGAAAATTCCCCGTGAGGATCCCTTTTTCACCACCCCGGTCGCGGCGCCACGGGGGGCCTATGTGCTTCGTTTCTGGGCCAACTTCGACAAGCCGGGGGTCGGCCAGGTATTCTGGTGGACCAAGTCGATGCGCGAGGCCAATCCGGGAAAACAAGCCACTTTCAACATTGAGCCGGGCCGCGCCAAGGAGTATGAGGTCCGATTTCGCACAACAGAGGAACTTTCGGGTTTGCGCATCGATCCGGGCAATGACCCAGGCACGGCGCGCTTTGACTGGATCCGTCTGATTCGTGAAAACGAACCCGGCGCGGCGGTCGCTTCCGCGCGTATCGGATTCCAGGCGAAGCCTTCCACTGTCGTGACCTTCCGGGTAACCGAGTTTGATGGTTCGCCGACCATGGCGGGGTTCACTATTGCCGACAGTTATGGTCGTATTTTTCCCGCACAGGCCAAAAGACTGGCGCCGGATTTCTTCTTTCAGCAACAGATTTACCGGGCGGATGGGGAAACGGTCAGGCTTCCCAAGGGCGCCTATAAGGTGGTCTGTCGCCGGGGGCCCGAATCGGTTCCCGAAACCAAAGACCTGGTGGTGGGTGAAAACCCCGCCGAGATCAAATATGTCGTCACTCGCTGGATCGATCCCTCGAAGCGCGGTTGGTGGTCTGGGGATCACCACATTCACGCGGCGGGTTGCGCCCACTATGACAATCCGACCCAGGGCGTGGAACCCCGCGACATGATGCGCCATATCCTGGGCGAGGATCTGAAGATCGGTTGTTGTCTGACCTGGGGCCCATGCTTTGATTATCAGAAGCGCTTCTTTTCCGGACGGCCGGACACGGTCTCCAAACCGCCCTATCTGCTTCGCTACGATGTCGAGGTTTCCG
The DNA here is from genome assembly GCA_963923115.1 of uncultured Singulisphaera sp. Lineage (GTDB taxonomy): Bacteria > Planctomycetota > Planctomycetia > Gemmatales > Gemmataceae > SYLG01. The sequence continues at coordinate 3,365 of CAWUOD010000082.1, read as the reverse complement.
GATTCGGTTCCCAATCTTCGGGGCATCTGAACCTTTTGCGACTGAAAGAGCAGATTTATCCGGGTGGTGATTCGAAGGATCACTGGCCCACCCTGGGGATGAACACCCTTAGATGGGCCAAGAAGCAGGGTGCAGTCTGTGGACCAGCGCACTCGGCCAATGGGTTGACCCGCATTGTTGCCAGGGTCCCCGGGACCAAAGATGGTCCTGGTGGATTGCCCAATTTCAATATCCCCGCTTATGATGGGATCGGCGCCAACGAGCTGATCGTCCAGGACACACACACCCTTCCCGGCCCGGACGGGAAACCATTGCCGGCGTGTGATTTCATCAGCACGATGGACACCGACCGCGTTGCCGAGTTCAATATGTGGTACCATCTGCTCAACTGTGGCAGCCGCATTCGCGCCTCGGGCGAAACCGACTTCCCATGCATCTCGGGTGAGCGGGTTGGCATGGGTCGGGTTTATGTCAAGCAGTCAGGCGCGGTCGATTTCGACACCTGGATCCAGGGGATCGCCGACGGAAAAAGTTATGTCAGCGATGGAACCGTGCATCTGATGGATCCGGTTTTGGAGCACGCGGGCGGATCGACGCTGGAGCTGGGCCAAAAGGGGAGCGAGCGCAAGCTTGACAAGGCTCAACGGATCACGGTCTCGCTTCAGGCCGCCGCCTTCCAGACGGGCAAACCAAGTGTGCCTGTTGAGCTGATTGTCAATGGTTTGCCTGTCGCGAAGAAGGATCTGGTTTGTGATGGGAAGACACGGGAGATTTCCTTTGATACGGAAATCAGGGAAAGCTCGTGGGTCGCGGTTCGTGTTTTCCCGCATGCGCACACCAATCCGTTCTTTGTCGTGGTGGGAGACAAGCCGATCCGGGCCAACGCGGACAGCGCGCGCTGGTGCCTGATGGGAGTCGAGCAGTGCTGGAAAATGAAGAAGCCGACCTACAAGAAGGAAGAGTTGGCCCAGGCCGAAGCCGATTACAACCATGCCCGCAAGCACTATGAAAAGGTGCTGGCCGAAAGCGGCAAGTAAGGGCCGATCTGGATAACGAAAAAGGGCGGCCAGAGTTCCCTGGTCGCCCTTTTGTTTTTGCTATGACCCGGGTAAGGATCAGGTGTAGAGAGAGACACTATTGCCGCCGGTCGAGGCGCCTGTGGAGCCATTGGCGGTATAGGAAATCTTGTAATTGGTGGTTCCCACCGGGAAGGTGGATCCCTGGAGAAGTTTGACCTTGGTTGTCCCCGACAAGCGGTAAAAGAGCTTCGAGGCGTTCGGTTGTGCCTTGGTGATTTTGATCAGGACCTTATTCGGAGTGGTGAAGCTGCCAATGGTTTTCAACTGGGTGTTGTTGGCGTAGGCAGGGCTATTGAGGGTGAACAACTGATCGACAATCAGCGCCGTCTTGGACAAATCGTTTTCGTAGGTTCCGTTTTCAAAAACAAGTTGACCAATGTTGTTGGCCACCAGGGGATTAAACCGGAAGGTTCCGATCACCGCCGGATTGCAGGAGCTCACCACGATCACGCCGTTCGTTTGCAGGACACAGGAGCTGAAAGTGCCTACCTGGACATTGGCGAACACCTTGGCTCCGGTTCCGGTGGCCTGGGCGGTGACGCGGTCCTTGAAGGTGATGTCGCCGGTGAGGCCCTTCTGGTTGGCAAAGCTTCGGAAATAGAAGAGAGCGTTGCCGAGGAAGTTGACCGGAGCATTGTAGGTCTGTGTGTCTCTTGTGTAGGCAACATGGTTGTTGCTGGGCGTTGAACGAAGGTTGAGGCCCGTGTCGACGACAAGACTTCCCAAACGGAAATCCCGGCCCTTGTCATAGCCATCTCCGGGCCGGTAACCGATCCCACTACCCAGATTCAGGTTGCCCGGGGTTTTGCCGGTAATGTTTGTCACGACAAGGTCGGTGTAGTTGTTCGTGTATCCGCCGGTGAATACATTCTTGCCGCTGACGACATACTGGTTGATTTCGAGTGTGCCTGTCGCGGGGCTGATTTCGAAGCGCTGGGTGCCGGGACTCAGGGCGATCTCGCCATAATTTGTGTACTGGTTATTGGTGGGGTTGGTGTAGTCCCATTTGGGCCAATAGACGGGGTATGTGTTTCCGGACATCCAGTTCTGCGAGGGGGAAGCCTGGGCGATCTGGTGGTATCCATCGTTGACTGTGAAATTGGGGATCGTTGAAGTAGAGTTGCCGGTGCTCACATATCCCACAATCAGGTTGGACCAGTTGCCAGGACCATTGGTCGTATCGGTATTGGGATAGATGGAGGTGAAGTAGAGGCCGCCCTTGGTCGTGATGCTCGGATAGTTCATCCAGGCCCAGTTGGGCGACATGACCAGAACCGGGGTGCGCAGGTAGGCATGATCCTGGAGTTCCACGGTGCCATTGGCGATCTCCACCATTCCGGCGTTGTAGTTGGTCGCGTTGTTGCGCAGGAATGTGTAGCCGAAATCGATCGTGCCAACCACCGAATTGGGGTCGGGAGGGACGGGGTTGTTGTCACTCAAGACGGTGAGAGTGCAATTTTTCACAATGAGGGAGAAAGCGTTGTTGGGACCCCCGACCAACAGGTTTTTGACGCAAACATTGTATTCGGCTTTGCCATAATCATCGACGCGCAGGGGCAGCCCAATATTGTTGACCCGGTCGAGCACGCATGTGTTTTTCGCGGTGTCCGAGGTGGGATCGAAAACGGTTGGGTCCGAGGCCAGAATGACCTGGTCATCCATGGCCGGAACCCGGTTCAGATTCCAGTTTTTTGGGTTTACCCAGAGGTTGTTGGTCCCGTTGCCAGTCCAGATGATCTGGGCTGGAACAAGACGGTCCTCAAGGATGGTCAGGTTGGGCCGGGCTCTATGGGACTTGAAATGGGAAGGATTTTGCTTGCCAGTCAATCGATTAACCCAGGTTTTCAATTTGGCAAGAACCATGGCACAATCTCCTGACCCCCACTTGTCCCACCAGGCAAGAAATGGGGATCCATCCATTTAGACGAACCAGGAACCGCAAAAACTTGGAACAAAAAACCGATTTTCCCGGTTATCCATTCCTACTTTCGGCACCAAAGCAATCGTTCGGGCAACGGAAGTCACAGTTCGTTTGGGCTTAAGAATTATACAAGCGCTACAAAAGTCACACCAAGCATAATCGGATTAAACTGCCTATTTCGCCAAATAACGGGAAAAGACCAAAGGCTTCGCTGCGCATGGTTGGTTTATTCTCCTGTTTTTGTGATAACCACTTCAAGAATCATGGTTTATGGAGAATGCCCATTTGGTTGGGAATTGGGCTTTTGGCCGGTGCCAAGGGAAAGGGGCGTCTTTGGGAAGGAGGATCGTTTACGGATCCGTGCA
>CAWUOD010000081.1:0-9337 GCA_963923115.1 uncultured Singulisphaera sp. | reverse complement strand
CCTCGAACATAGACTTTGTGGCAAACGGCACATGAGTGCGGGTTGCCCTGGATAAAATCCGGTCCCAGGTCCGCATGAACCAAGGTCCTAAATGTGTATTGCCCGTCCCGAAACAGCCAATGCTGCCTCTTTGACCGCCTCGCTCAAAGTGGGATGGGGATGGCAAATGCGCGCAATATCCTCCGAACTGGCTTTGAATTCCATCACCGTAACCATTTCGCCAATCAACTCGGAAACATTGGGGCCAAACATATGAACGGCCAAAACACGGTCTGTCTGGGCGTCGGCGATGATTTTTACAAAGCCTTCCGTTTCGTCCATTGACCGGGCCCGACCATTTCCCAAAAAGGGGAACTTGCCAACCTTGTAGGGTTTTCCGGTTGCCTTGACCTGGTCCTCGGTCGGACCAACACTCGAAACCTCGGGCCATGTGAAGATGACACTGGGAACCAGGTCGTGGTGAACGACCGATTTGTGCCCCTTGAGCCGCTCCGCAAACGCCACGCCTTCCTCCTCCGCCTTGTGGGCAAGCATAGGCCCAGCCACAAGGTCGCCCAGGGCATAAATACCCTTTACAGGAGTTTCAAAATCTTCATTAACCGGAATTTGTCCAGTCCTTGGATCGACCGGAACGCCAAGGGCCTCGAGTCCCAGGTCGGTGGAATAGGCGCGCCTTCCGACACAAACAAGGACCTTGTCCGCCTGAATAACCTCCTCTTCGCCTCCCTGGGCGGGCTGTAAGCTGACATGGACCTTTCCAATATTCCCCGAGGGAACCTTGGCTCCCACAACCTTGGTGGAAAGCTTGAACTGAATCCCCTGTTTCTCCAACGACTTTTGCAAGGCCTGGGCAATTTCCGAATCGGCGATTCCCAGAATTCTTGGTAAAAACTCCACCACGGTCACCCTTGCGCCCAACCGGGCCCAAACCGACCCCAACTCCAGGCCGATATATCCCCCACCCACAATCACCAATTGTTCGGGAACCGTATCCAGACAAAGCGCCTCAGTGGAACTGATAATCCATTTGCCATCAAAGGGGAGCGCGGGAACAGAACTTGGTTCGCTTCCCGTCGCGAGGAGGATGCGGTCCGTTGGGATAACCGTCGTTTTCCCGTCGGAACTTTTGACTTCCACCTGGCCCGGTGCAAGAACCCGGGCGACACCCGTGATCGTTTCCACCTTGTTTTTGCGCATCAAACCCGAGATCCCCGTGGTTAGCGTGGAGACCACCTGATCCTTGCGCTTCATCATCGCCGCCAGGTCAAGCCGCACGCCACTAACACTTATCCCATGGCGACCAAGGTGTTTTTGTGTGGAATAATAAACTTCGCTCGATTCCAGAAGCGCCTTGCTTGGAATACACCCCACATTCAGGCAGGTGCCACCGAGTGTGGATCTCCTGTCAATAATCACCACTTTGAAACCGAGTTGGGCGGCGCGGATGGCCGCGACATATCCACCCGGACCAGCGCCAATAATGACAAGGTCTTTTTTTTCAGACATGGAAAAATCCCGCTTTCCTTTGTTCCGATTTATACCTCAAGCAGGATCCGCTCGGGGTTTTCAATGCAATCCTTGACCCGCACCAGGAAACTCACCGCCTCCTTGCCGTCAATAATCCGGTGATCATAGCTAAGGGCCAAATACATCATGGGGCGGATGACAATCTGGTCATCGACCACCACCGGTCGCTTTTGGATGGTGTGCATCCCGAGAATGGCGCTTTGGGGCGGATTAATGATGGGGGTTGAAAGCAGGGAGCCAAACACTCCTCCATTGGTGATGGTAAATGTCCCCCCCTGCAGCTCCGAAACATGGATTTTGTTTTCCCGGGCCCGTTTCGCAAGGTCCGAGATGCTCTGCTCAATCTGGGCAAAGCCCAGGTTTTCCGCATTGCGAAGCACGGGAACCATAAGTCCCTTTTCGGTGGAAACCGCCACCCCGATATCCGCGTAGGACGGGGTCACGATTTCATTTCCATCAATTCTGGAATGGACCAGGGGAAAGGACTTGAGGCCTTCCACCACAGCCCGCACAAAAAAGCTCATAAATCCAAGGCTGATTCCATGGCGTTTCTGAAACGATTCCTTGAATCTTGTTCTCAGCTCCATCACCGACGACATATCCACCTCGTTGAAGGTGGTAAGGATGGCGGCGTTTTGCTGTGCCTGAAGGAGTCGCTCGGCAATTCGCAAACGGATTGGACTCATCCGGGTTCGCGTCTCGGAACGGGCCCCTGATTGCGCATGTGGGCCAATTGGCGCCTGCGAGGTGGCGGCGACAGGCGCGCTTGCCTGGCCAACCGGCTGCGACGGAGCGGAAACCTGCGAGGCCGCCAAAACATCCTCCTTGAGAATCCGGCCCGCTTTTCCGGTGCCAAAAATTTTGGTCGGATCGACTCCCAGGTCCGCGGCGGCCTGACGCGCTGCTGGCATCAGAATGGGTCCGTGGGCCTCCTTGGGCGACGGAATATTGCCTCCGCCTGTCGACACCGGGGTCGGCGAAGGGGAAGGTTCCGGAATTGATCCCGCCGCGTCCAGACGACCGACAAGCGAACCGATTGCGACTTTTTCACCCTCTTTTACATGAATATGTAAAACCCCGGCGGCTGGGGCCGCCACCTCCTGGGTCGCTTTGTCCGTTTCCAGCTCAAAAAGTGGCTCATTGGCTTTGACCATGTCGCCATTTTTTTTGATCCAGCGGGCAAGCACCCCCTCCACGACGGACTCGCCCACGGAAGGGACCTTGATATCAATTGCCATGCTGCCTCCGGCATAGAATTCAAAAGACCATTGGATTATGATCCTTGTAAACCCTTTTGCGCCGACCTCCCCATCTTGGTGCCTGAAAAACTTTGTATTCCCACCGCGCCGGACCTGAAAAAGTGAGTGGCCTTTGGGAAAAACCGGATGGTTTATCGACCCCGGCTGTTCCGGTTTATCGACACCCAAAAATCCAATGCCTATTTTTTGGCCACCGTGCGATTTCGCGCCGTGGTTGAATTGGATTTGGGTGCGGGAACGGGAACCCGGGCACCCGGCGCCCGAACAAGATGAGGAAGGGTTCCCGTCAGGGAAACTTCCAACAGCTCCCGCTGTTCCTTGTCGTGTACCTTTTTGGAACCTGTCGCGGTGCTTGCGCTCGCATCCCGGCCCACATAGGCAAAATCATAGCCCATGGCCCGAAGCCTGGGTTCGATATAGCTCCATGCACCCATATTTTGGGACTCTTCCTGAACCCAACCGAAAACCGTGGCTTTTTTGTATCGTCCCAAAACCCCCAGAACCATCTCCTCATTGAGTGGGTACAACTGTTCGAAGCGGATAATCGCCACATCTTCCAGACTTCTTCTGGCCCGATCGTCAACCAGGTCGTAATAGACCTTCCCGGAACAAACCAAAACGCGTTTTACCTTTGACGGATCCACGGTCTCGTCATCGAGTATTTCACGGAAGCCTCCATCCGTGAAGGCAGCGAGGTTTGACAAAGCCCCCTTGTGCCTCAAGAGACTTTTGGGAGTCATAATGATCAACGGTTTGCGGAAATTCCGTTTCATTTGTCGACGCAACATGTGAAAATATTGCGCGGGGGTCGTCAGGTTGGCAACCTGGATGTTATCCTCGGCGCAAAGTTGCAAATAGCGCTCAAGCCTTGCGCTTGAGTGTTCCGGGCCCTGCCCCTCGTAGCCGTGTGGCAGCAACATTACCACTCCGGATTCCCGCTTCCACTTCGATTCCGAGGAGCAAATGAACTGATCGATAATCACCTGGGCGCCATTGCCAAAATCCCCAAATTGCGCCTCCCAAAGAACCAGGGATTTGGGGCTATCGGTGGAGAAACCAAACTCGAACCCAAGGACGGCGGCCTCCGACAAAAGGCTGTCATAAATTCGACATTGGGCCTGACCGGGACGAAGATGGTTGATTGGAGTGTAATAGGCACCATCCACAGAACTCACCAGCGTGGCATGACGATGACTAAAGGTGCCGCGACGGCAATCCTGTCCACTCAGTCGGACGGGCGTGCCCTCAAGCAGTAATGACCCAAACGCCAAAATTTCCCCCGTGGCCCAATCGAGGCCAAAATCCTCACGGGCAGAGTGAATTCGGCTTTTGAGAATTGAAAGAACTTTGGGATTTGGCTGAAAACCTTCAGGAAATGTTTCGGTGGCGCCAAGGATTTCCAGGATGGTTTCCCTGGGGATGGAGGTCGGTTCGGAATCAAAACTGTAATCCTTGACAAACCCCTTCCAGGATCCCTGAAAACCGGCCATTCCCGAATAGGGAATGCCCGCCGTCCGGACCTGCTCCAGGGCTGACGAAAGTTTGCTTTCAAATTTTTCGTCAATGGCCCGGGCTTCCTCGGCCGTTATGTCCCCCTGGCTGATAAGCCGGTCGGTGTAAACGACACTCAGCGTTGGCCTTTGACGGATCGCCTGATACATCAGGGGCTGGGTGAAGGAGGGCTCGTCCCCCTCATTGTGCCCATGGCGACGATAGCAGATCAGGTCAATGACCACATCCTTGTGAAATTCCTGACGGAAAGACAAAGCCAATTCGGCGACATAGGCGCACGCCTCGGGATCCTCAGCGTTGACATGGAAAATCGGCACCTGAAGCATTTTTGCGACATCGGTGCAATAAGGTGTCGACCGGGCATCCTTGGGAGAGGTTGTGAACCCGACCTGATTGTTGACGACGAGGTGAATGGTGCCGCCTGTGGTATAACCTTCCAATTGGGAGAGATTCAGGGTCTCTGTGACCAGACCCTGGCCGGCGAACGCCGCATCGCCATGGATCAAAATCGGAAGACGCTGGGTTCGGTCAATGTCCCCGTGTTTCTCCTGTTTGGCACGGGTGCGCCCCTCAACAACGGGATTGACGGCCTCAAGATGACTGGGATTGGGTGTCAGGGACAAATGGATAGTACCTGCGGGTGTGACGCGGTCGCTGGAAAATCCGAGGTGATACTTGACATCGCCATCGCCGCCAATTTGTTCCGGATGAAAATTTTCTTCAAACTCCGTGAAAATTTCCTCGTAGGGTTTGCGCAAAATATTGGCGAGCACATTCAGCCTGCCCCGGTGCGCCATGCCAAAGACCATTTCCTGCGCGCCGGTGGATGGCCCGGATTCCACGATCGCTTCCATCATGGGGATCAGGGTTTCTGCACCTTCCAGGGAAAATCGCTTTTGGCCGACAAAACGCGTGTGCAAAAATCGTTCAAAAAGCTCGGCATACTTGAGTTGTTGGAGAATGCGGATTTTGCGTTCCCGGTCAAAACCGGGCTGGTTGCGCCTCGGTTCCATCCGCTGTTCGAGCCAACGACGAATGGAAATATCCTGGATATGCATGAATTCCACGCCAACCGTTCGGCAATATGTCTCCTTCAAAACCGGCAAAAGGGCCCTGAGCGTCATGCGACCCGAACCGACAAACTCGCTGGCAAGGAAATATTGGTCCTGGTGTTTCTCGTCCAAGCCAAATCGGGACAGGGCCAAAAGGGGATTATCCAAAGGCTGGGGCCCGAGCGGATCAATTTGGGCTTGGGTATGCCCCAAATCGCGATAGGCAAAAATCAATCGGACGATCCCCGATTGCGCCCGCTCATCTTCGGCGGACGATGCTGCCTGAACCGGGGTAAGTGATGACCGGCCCAGACCAAGCTCGAATCCTTCAAAAAAGGAATCCCAGGATGGGTCGACGCTGGAGGGATCACGACGCCAATTGTTGTAGGATTCTTCCAATAGGTCCAGATTAAGGGAAGATCCAACGCTAGCTGAGTTCATAATTTCCCTGTCCCCAATCCCAAAGGCACCCACTTCCATCGATAGGCAAGGGCACTCAAAGATTGCTCAATTTTACCCCTTGGCCTAACCGGAAAAGTATTGGATCAGAGGGGCTCTTCTGGTCCTAACCCGTTTTTGGCCGAAAATCCAGAGGAATTGACAATCCGCCCCGGGAGAAGGGAAGGACGGAAAATGATCACAAAGTTATGTTATATCAATTCTTACAGCAGATCCATCCCTTCCTGTCATTCGAAATATTCCGGGACGGCGGAACAGCCACCTTAGCCCATTAATCTGGCTTTGCCAGGGAGGGAATAATTCTGGTTGGGGATGGCGGGGTTTGGAGGTCAACTCCCGCCTGCTGTCCGGTAACGGGCACCGGGGCTTTGATTGGCAACCTGATTCGAAATTCGGTTTGGCGACCAGGATCGCTTTGCACTGTTAAATCACCCCCATGCTCCCGAAGGATTTTGCGACTTACAGGAAGCCCCAAACCTGTCCCCCGGGAACCTTTGGTGCTGAAAAATGGTCGAAAAATGGACTCATATTCCGACGCCGGGATACCCGAACCATTATCCCTTACGGCGATAATTGCCAAGCCACCCGCCTCCATTCCCAATTCCACCTCCACCCGGGGTTGGTCCGCTTCCTCGGCGGCATCCAGCGCATTGCCAACCAAATTTAGCAATGCCCGGTGGATCCCCTCGGCATCGGCATCAACCAAGGGCATTCCCAGGGAAGAAAGCAAGGTAAGCTGTATTCCACGCCCTTGGGCCAAGGGTGTCTCCAAATCCACAATGTCACGAGCAATTTTCTCCAAATCGCAGGGCTCCCGCACAGGCTCCCTTCCTTTGGAATATCCAAGCATATCCATTACTAAATCATAAATTTTGCCCTGATTGCGTTCCACGATCTTCCACCCTTGGGAGACCAACTCCCAATCCCGGGAACCAACCCCCATGGAAAGAATTTCGCCACCACTTTTGAGCCCCTGGAGGATGTTCTTTATGTGGTGCGAGACCCCGGCCATAGTTTGGCCAACGGCAGCAAGGCGCTCCGACTGGATCAGGGCATCGTAATGGCGGGACTCTTCCACGGCCAAAGCCGCCTGATGGGCTATGGCCCCCGCAACCCTCAAGTGTTCGATGGTGAACCCGGGTACCGCGGCGGTTGCCCCCACCCCTTCCGGGGTTAATCTGTCCGCATAGAGAACCCCCACCAACTCGTGTCGTCCAAGCATCGGCACGCACAATATTTCCCGAACCCGGTTGGACAAAATACTCTGTGCCTGTTGAAACCGGCTGTCCACGGTGGTGTCGTTGACCAATAGCCCCTCGCGTCGGGTCAAAACATGATCCAGGAGCGTGCGACTTACCAGAAGCGCCTCCCCCTTTGCTTCCCCATCCTTTTTGTTGGCGAAATTTTTCACGGCCCGGGGTACCAACCTGGTCGGATCAGGCGCTTCTCCCTGTTGCAATTGGTCTGTTTGGGGATCAAGAAGAATGCAGGCCCGGTCGGCCCCAAGGGTTGTGAAGACCAGATTCAAAATCCGGTCCAAGAGATCTTCCAAATGGGAAAACTGGCCAATGGCCCGACTGGTCTCATAAAGCGCCGCCAGATGCGTCAGAGCCGTTCGCAACCACTGGGCTTCCGCTCCGGTTGAGGCTTCCCCAGTCCATTGGCCGGGATCCAGGGGAGAAACCGCGCCCCCAATCCTTCCCACGATAGTCCCAAGGTCCTCGGATTTCCCTTGTTGGCTTACCAGACGGATCCGCTCCGCAAGGTCTCCCTGGGATACTGTTTGCCCCGGTTCGCTATAAACCATTGTGCTTTGGCCGATTTGAATCTGATCTCCCGGGCGAAGCTGGACCTCCTGGATGGCGCGGCCGTTAACCTGGGTCCCATTGGCACTTCCCAAATCCCGCAGCCGCCAGTGGCCACCATGATACTCAAATACGGCGTGCCTACGCGAAACCTCCGTGTCATGAAGTCGAAGGGGCGTCGAACCTTCCCTCCCAAGCAGCATCGATTCCCCAACCAACTCCAGGGTGGTCCCCTCATCAACCCCTCGAACTATGATCAATCGGGCCATGGAGGGCTCCTCTTCCTGAAGAATCGGGTTGGTTTACCGCTTATTTGGTATTGGACACAAATCCATGAGAATTAAGCCTGTCCTGGAGTTCCTTCATCGAACCAAAAAGCTGATCCGGACCGGAGGAGAGGATTTCCTCATAAGTCTCCGAGCCCGTGGCCACCGCCCAGACGGTTATTCCCGCTCCACGGGCCGTCTGAACATCCACGGACATATCACCAATATAAAGGACCCGATCACGGGAAAGGCCAGACCGTTTCATCGCCTCAATCAACATATCCGGAGCGGGTTTGCGCCTTGGGACATCCTCCGGTCCAAGTATCATGGCAAAAGTATCCCCAAGTTTCAGACACTTCACCAATTCCTCGGTGAAGGCCCTTGGTTTGTTGCTGCATATGCCAAGTGGGACCCCCTGTTTCTTCAGTTGGCCAAGGAATTCCTCCACCCCGCAAAGTAGGACGGTGCCCTCGGCCAAAACGCCCGGATGATGCGCTTTGTAGATTGCGTAGGCCGCCGAATATTCCACCCCGGGCACCATGTTTCCCAAAAGATGCTCCGGGCCTCGACCCACAAATCGCTTGACTTCATCTTTGGAAACCGGGGGCAGACCATGAATCGCCCGGGTGTGATTCACAGAAGCCGTGATGGCCGGATAACTGTCCGCGAGCGTTCCATCAAAATCAAAAAGGACAAGCTCTGGCAATTGAATTGGGTTCACCGATCCATCCATTAAATGCCTCCCTGCCAGCGACTTTTGGGAAAGAATCGGTTCCCATAAGCATCCTGCCAAAATTGTTTTATGATCCCGGCCCGGTTTTGTTTTATGATGAAGGAGATGAGTGTTGAACCCGAACCATCCCCGGAAGTACCTCCAGAAAGCACACCCAAAAGGGTGCGTCGGCCACGCTACGCCCCTGGAAAACGCCCAAGAAGCACACCCCAAGGCGGCCATGTACCGGTAATGCTGCGTGAAGTAATCCAGTTCATGGATCCAACGGAGGGGGGCATTTATGTGGACGCAACCCTGGGTCTCGCAGGCCATGGCAGCGCCATTTTGACAAAAGCGGGACCGGAAGGTCTTCTCATAGGCATGGATTTCGATTCCCAAGCCATTCAAAAAGCCACCGAAACCCTAACCCTAACCGGAAATCCTTTCCGGATTTTCCAGGGAAATTTCGCCGGAATCGAGACTTCCCTGGCGGAGTCGGGGGTGGTTGGTTGCGATGGGCTTTTGGCGGACTTGGGAATGTCCAGTTACCAGGTTGATGACGCCCAGCGGGGATTCTCCTACCGCCGGGATGGCCCGTTGGACATGCGCATGGACCCGACTCGTGGAAAAACCGCAGCGGAAATACTTGCGACCATAACCGAAAAAGATCTGGTGGAGGCCCTTGCCAACATTGGGGATGAACCTGACCCCTGGACCGTCACCCGTCGCATATTGGCCGCCCGGG
>CAWUOD010000080.1:0-9351 GCA_963923115.1 uncultured Singulisphaera sp. | reverse complement strand
TCTCTGGTCTCGTGGGCTCGGAGATGTGTATAAGAGACAGGGCCGTTCATAGTCTTCGACGGCGAAATTGAGCCCTTCGAGGACTTTTTCGACGCGATGGTCAATCTCAAAAGCGTCATGATGGCCCATGGTCTCATGGAGTCGGTCATATTTTTGGGCGAGCGCGTCGTGTTCTTCGCCGGTGGCATGGGCCAAAGCCTCAGCTGCGGCAATCATTTCTTCCTGGGCTTGATAAAGTGGTTTGAGCGCTTCCCGGGCTTCCTCGATTAGGGTTTTGCCGGGGGTGATGTCGTGGTGCTGGGTCAAAAAACCAAGCCGCGCCCCGGCATGGAGCCGAACAGACCCGGTGTCGGGCTTGTCCTGTCCCGCGAGGATTTTCATCAGGGTCGATTTGCCACAACCATTCGGCCCAACAAGTCCCACCCGTTCGCCGGCATGTAGCTCGAAACCGATCTCCTCGAAAAGAGGATCACGATCAAATCCCCGGGCAAGGTCCTGGCAACTGAGAATCAGCATCAAATCAACCGACAATCTTTTGGACAGCCGCGCCGGGAACCCCGCCCCCAAGTTCGCTTCCTGCCTACATTAAGAAATAATAGGTGAATGCCAAAAATAAGTCAGTGGAGAAGCACCATGGCGAGATTGGTGATCGGCAGCAAGAATCCAAAAAAAAAGCGGGAGATTCTGGAGATATTGGGAGGTTTGCCTTTTGAATTGGTGGATCTCACCCAGTGCAAACCTGTTGCCGAGGTGATTGAAGACGGTGCAACATTTGAAGCCAACGCGGCAAAAAAAGCTTCACAAGTCGCTTTGGAGCTGGGTGAATGGGTTTTGGGCGAGGACAGTGGGCTTTGTGTGGATGCATTGGGTGGAGCCCCCGGAATTTTCTCGGCCCGTTATGCCGGGAAACAGGGGGATGATGAGGCCAACAACGCCAAGCTCATCGCGGCTCTTGCCGGATTGCCCCGGGAAAAAAGACGGGCCCACTATGTTTGCGCCGCAGCAATCTCCAATCCCAAAGGGGAAATTGTTGCTTCCAGCCGCGGCGAATGTTTCGGGGAGATCCTTGCGGAGCGCAAAGGCGCCGGCGGTTTCGGCTATGACCCGTATTTTTTTCTCCCGGAATACCACAAAACCTTTGGGGAATTGCCCCCGGCGGTCAAGCACGCGATTTCCCATCGGGCCCGTGGCCTGGAACGCCTTGTTCGTGGAGGTTTGATGGATTTGCTAATGTCGAGCAAAGGATAATAAAGAGTTATGATAATCATTTATTCCGTCAGGGTGCCGATTTTTTCGATGGATTGATGGCTTTTGCTTTGTGTTTTGTTTTTTGGGCCGATTCCTTTTGGGGATTTGTTGGGGTTTTTGAAATCCCCGTTTTGGTTTTCCCTGTCTTTTTGGCGGTGGAGGACGCCCGCTGTTTTTTTACGGGTTTGCCAACGCTGTTTTTGCCGGCTTTGGACAACGGGGCGGTGCCTGGTCCCGCGGGTTTTGGTTTTCCCCGGGATTTTTTTGTGTCGACGGTTTGGGCCTTGGGAACGGGAGCCCGGGCAGGCTTCTTTTTCGGCTTGGGTTTTGATTGTTTCGGCGGAGGAATTTCGGTCCTGGGGGCTTTGTCCAGCTCAATTCCAAACATCTGTTCGAGGTCCATATCCCCCAGGGTCGATTCACCGGCGAGCGATTCACCCAACGACGAGGCAATTCCCTCCAGCCCCACCAATTCGGAGGAGTCCACATCGCGGATCACAAAGAGGAGCTCGGGCCTGGTGTCGAGGAGTGTTCCGACGCCATAAAACACAGCGGCGACATGTTTGCATACATACGCGCCATCAGGACAGGAGCAGGAAAACACGACCTCGTCCGCCCTGGGAAATATACCTTTTTGGGGATCTGTCAAAACCCGTATTGTCGAGTCGCTCAGTTTTCCGGAAAGAAGGTCCATCGCCGAACGGATCGATTTTCTTGCTTCGTTTTTGATTCGTTCCCAATCTTTCGGGGGAAGAGGTTTGACATGGATGGCGACATGGTAGGTCGAGCTTCCGGCGACCAGGGACTTCACCACGCAGGGCGTGATCACCAGGTCGACCACGGATCCATTAGCAAGATAGCGTCTTCCCCGATCAAGGCGATTATCAAGATCGTTCATTGACTTCAGATGTTCGCACCAGGCTTTTCCCCAAAAATTCTCCGCGATTTCCCGTCCCGGGGGTCTCACGGGTTGGGGGGACCGCTTTTCCTTTTTGGCCAAAGCCAAAGCGGCGGCGTTGCCTTGTGCCAGTTTCTGGCCAACGGGGACATAGGGAGTAAAACTGAACCGGTTCCAACTCATGAAAAGCGCCTTGTCCTTGTGGATTATCGTTTTTTTTCCAAGGAACACACCCCCTGTTTAGTTGTAAAAGCCAAGGGGGAAACCTTACACCTCCACCGCCCGTTCCAGATCAAGTGCCAAAAATTGCAAAAGTTCCTGATCGGACATTTCGGTCAGGAGGGGGACATCCCCGCTCTCCCCTAGTATCTGGTCCGCTAGCGCCCTTTTTTCGCGAATCATCTGGTCAATCCTCTCCTCGACGGTTCCACGGCAAACCAGTTTGTGGACAAGGACATGGTTTTTTTGGCCAATGCGAAAAGCCCGGTCGGTTGCCTGGTTTTCGACGGCGGGATTCCACCAGCGGTCGAAATGGACCACATGGGAGGCGGCGGTGAGATTAAGGCCGCTTCCTCCCGCTTTCAGGGAAATCACAAAAAAGCCAGGCCCGTTTGCGGATTGGAATTGCTTCACGAAATCCTGCCTTTTTCGGATGGGTGTTTGGCCATGAAGGACAAGGCCGGATTCACCAAAAATCCCCCCGAGGAATTGCGCGAGGGGTTGCGTCATCGATTGAAACTGGGTGAACACCAACATCTTTTCCTGACGGTCGCGAATGGGCTCCGCCACCTCCATCAGGCGGTCAAATTTGCCGCTTTCCTCGGGCAAAAACACATCATTATTTAAAAAAAGATCTGGATGGTTGCAAATTTGCTTCAAATGGACCATGGTTGCAAGGACCAGGCCCCTTCGCGCCATGCCTGAAGAATCTTTCAGCGATTTTCCAAGGTTTTTCAGGGTTTTTTCATAAAGGGCGGCCTGTCTTGGGGAAAGTGGGCACTCCACCCGCATTTCGGTCTTTTCAGGCAGATCCGGGGCAATTCCCGGATCGGTTTTCATGCGCCTGAGGATATAGGGACGGACCAGTTTTCGGAGCGCGCCAAAGCCTTCCGGGGCTTCCGAGCGTTCCACGGCCTTGATATGGCGCTTGAATTGTGCCGCATTTCCCAAAAGCCCGGGACAGCAAAAATCAAAAAGGGACCAGAGGTCGCCCAATTGGTTTTCGACCGGGGTCCCCGTCAAAACGATGCGTCCGTTGCAGGGGATTTTTTTCACGGACCGGGTTTGGGCCGCACCGGCGTTTTTAATCGCTTGCGCCTCGTCAAGAATGACAAGTGACCAGGTCAGCAGGGTCGGCCATTGTTGTCTTGAGGCGTTGGCGTAGGTGGTTATCACCAGATCCAAACTCCGGCCGCCTTGAGCGGGATCCTTCTGGAACTCGGCGAGGGCAGCCTGATCGTTTTCGGAGGAATGAGCAAGAAAAAAGCTCAAATCGGGAGCGAAGCGGGAAATCTCCGTCTTCCAGTTGCCAAGAAGCGAGGCGGGAACAATCAAAAGCGCCGGGGCCAAAGCAACCTTGGACGATCGCTTTTTTGTTTGAAGAAGCAAATCGATAACCTGGACGGTTTTTCCTAGGCCCATGTCATCCGCGAGACATGCCCCCAAGCCCATGCGGGTCATGAAATCCAGCCACCTGACCCCCTGAGCCTGATAGGGGCGGAGGGTCGCCCGCAGGCCCTCCCCCGGGCTAATGTCACCATTGGCATCGGGAGACCGCATCTGTTCAAGGACCTGGCCCAGCCATGGCCCGCTTATAACCCGGGTCCATCCCTCCTGTCCGTTGGGGTCCTCGTTCGATTTGTCCAGCCTCACACCCGCAAGAAGGCGCATTCCCTCCATGAAGGTGATACCGTCAGGATGCTCCTTTTGCAGGGTTTTCCAGTGGTTGAGTGCCTCCTGGATTTTTGCGCGATCGACCTCGACCCACTGTCCCCTTAAAAGGAAAAGCCCCTCGTTTTGCTCCATCAGGAGCTTTAATTCCTCGTTGGTCAGGGCTTCCCCACCCAGGGCAATATCCACCCGAAAATCCATAAGTGCATCAAGGCCAAGCCTGGGAATGGCTTTGTTGCCAATGGAGACCCTGATCTCGGGCCTGCGGCTGGTTTTTGTCGCCCACCAATTGGGAACCCGGACCACAATTCCCAATTCCTCCATGGCAAGTGACTCGTGGAGAAATCGATAGGCGGTGGCAATATTCCATGCCTGCGGTGCGAAAAGGGATTTGTCCTCCAAAAGTTCCCGTACAAGATCAATCGATTGGGCCGCCCGTCTCACCGGTTCCAAAAGCGATTCCAGCCGTGGACGATCCCCGGCGGCGGCATAGTTTTTCAGCGCCTCCGCCAACGGGAGGTGCTGAACCTTCGCGGTTCCCGAAAGGGAATGGGTGTAGGTCGCCAGGAATGCAAAAGGGCGCTCGGTATCCCTTTTGTTTTCCGCAAGGTGAAAATGAACCCGGCCCACAAGGTGGAAAAGCGGGTGAAGGGTTCTGAGCCACTCCTTTCGCCCTTGAGGAAATTCGGTTCCCCTTCTGATCGCCTCGGTTTTGAGTTCTTCCCAAAGGGATTCGAGGACTCTGGCATTCAGGTACTCGAGGCCAACCATGGGTGGAGCCGTCTCCGCGATCATGATCAATTCTTCATGGGAGGGGGGTGCAACCGTTTTCCATGCCTGGGTGCCCGCCTCACCGAGTTGGCAAAAGCCCTGAAAAAGACGGTGCGCGAAAGCCCTCCAAAATCGCAAGGTAGCGGGTAGGGATTCTTCGCTCTTGACCCCGACCAATGCAATCAAGCCCGAGGCGCTGGAAATTTCAAACGCACCAATGAGGGAATTTTGTGTTGATTGGGCGAAATCGGGCCCATCCTGATTGTCAGGATTAGGCGAAGCCCGAAGGTGAACAGCCCCTGAGGGTGTTAGGAAACATGTGAGGTTCATTTGAAAATAGGACTATGTTCTTGGGATAAGGTTGCCAGTTCGCCTCCACGATACCCATCCCAATGGGTAGGATGATGGATCTACCTTTCGAGGAGTTTCCCATGCGTCGATTCGCCGAAAATGTTTCCCTGGCGGCTTGGATCCTTTGCGCCCTGGGCTATTTTGTGATCCCCACCCCGGAGCTTCGCGCCCAAAATGGCACTCCGGCCAAAGAGGTTGCGGACAAAGGATGGAAAGACCTTTTCAACGGAAAATCGCTTGACGGGTGGAAATCGACTCCATTCGTCGGGGAGGGAAAGGTGTTTGTCCGGGATGGCTCGATAGTCATGGAAAAAGGCGAGAAACTCACCGGTGCGACCTATGTAAAGGGGGATTTTCCCAAGAGGGATTACGAGGTGGAAATCGTTGCCCGCAAGCTTGATGGCAACGATTTTTTTGCCACGACAACTTTCCCGGTGGGTGACCAACATGCCTCATTTGTGGTGGGAGGCTGGGGGGGGACCCTTGTCGGATTGTCAAGTATCAATGGATCGGACGCGTCGGAAAATGGGCTAAGCAAAAACAAGGAATTTGAAACCAAAAAATGGTACACGATCAAAGTTCGTGTCGGGCAAAAACGAATCCAGGCGCAAATCGAAAACGAGCAGTTCCTTGATGTTGACACAAGTGATGTGCGATTGAGCGTTCGTTTCGAGGTCCAGCCTTCGCGCCCTTTTGGCGTCTCCACCTACGACACGATTGGCGAGGTAAAATCTGTTCGGGTTCGGCCGCTTGACGAAAAGGAAAAAAAGGCACTTGCGACACCGGACAAGAACGACTGATCCAATCGGAAAAGGTAAGCCTTTTGATTTTTTGGGTTTTGGTCGGGCCGACAACCCCAAAGATCGGGTTAATACCCAAAGAATGGCAAGATAGGTTTCCGGGGTTTTGATCTCCCCGGAATGGCTTTTTTGAGATCTATTTTACCTTGGTTTGGAACTGGACAACCGCCTGATCCCCCGGTTGGAGGACTCCCTGTATTTCCCAACGGAGCTCCACGGTTCCATCCTGCGCGGTTTGTTGGAGAAATATCGCGTCCCGTGAACATTGGGATGTTCCCTCGACATATTCCAACCGTTGATTGAGCGCATCCACCAGCCCAATGTCCTTGAGTGGATGGCCGCTTGTGTTGGTGAATCGCAGGGTGAATGTGAGGATTTCCCCGGGGCGTGCCGCCATTTTGTCGCAACATTTGCGCAGTTCCAGTGGTCCCGAGGAGGACTGTTCCGCGCAAAGGGAATCGACCGAGGTTTCCCTGACAGAGAAACTCGAACTGATCGGTTCCGTTCCTGGTTTGTCCGCCAAAAGCGCACTCACGGAAGAGGATGCAATCGTGCCGGAGAGGCCAATCGCCCCCCGTGTATTGCGTGTTTTCTCCCCGTTGGCGGTAAGTTTGAGGCCAGCTTCCTTGGCGATACGCCCCGGCATCAGTCGGCCTTCGGTCGCCACGGGCAACCGGAGGCCCTCCTGTCCTTCGAGGATCGTGATTTTCCCAACCTTGATGACGCCTTCCCTTGCCACATTGGCCGAGGCGCCAAGGCGTCCCTTGACATCGCCTGGTTGTTCCGTGGTGGCGGTTTTTCCCGCTGTTTGGGCCATGGCGATCTTGCCCTGGTTTAGCCGGCCCACATCCATCGCAAGGCCTTTGGACCCTTCGAATTTGTCAAGTGGATCAGAGAGAATCAGGGACTGAAAACGGGGGGCGATGATGCACACCCGATTGGAATGGATGACATGACGGCGCCCCTTGGAATCGGTGAAGGAAGCGAGCGAGTCTTCGGGATCGATTCCGGCGATTTTGCCTTGCGCATCGATTCCGGCGCGTTGGCCCCGGTCGCCACCATCGCGGACGATTTCCTCCATCAGGTCCCCAGGCCCGGCGATCGGGTCGGGCCCCGCTTGTTGAAGGGACGGGATGATGTAGGGTGGAATCGCGGGAGGGCCAAGGGATATCTGGCCGGGAAGCAGTGAGGTTCCCGGTATCGCGGTTTGTGCGATTTCGACATCGCTCATCGAGCGATTTCCGCTGCGGACGACACCGATAAGCCTTCCCCTTGCCGCCGCTTCCTTGCCGAGGTTGGCCCCCGGAAGGAGAATCACCTCGGAATCCGAAACGGCGTCCCTGACTTCAGGGTTGTCCGCGGGATTGGATAAAAGACAGATTCCTTTTGTGATCAATCTGGGCCGGGCGGTGCCGATCAGATCCTCGGGATGAATGGTCAGGGGCGCCGGATGATCCTCGATTTTTGTGACAGGTGGCAGACGAAGGGATTCATGGACCTCGATGGTCACACATTGCCGATTTCCCTCGGTGGTCACCACGGCAAAGGTGTGCGCATAGCCCGGACGCAGGAGGATTTTTGACCTGGTTTCAAGACGCTGCAAGGTCGGGACTTCGGCGGGTGATTTGCGGGTGGGCCACAAGGCGTGACAACCTTCGGGAAGGGTCAGCTCAAAAGCCATGACGGGCGCGGCAACAACCGGTACCCGCATCATCACGGGTGCGCCTTGGGCTGATGCGTTGGAGGCAACCATGTTTTGGGCGAGGATGGAGGAAATGCCGGTGAACAGACAGGCTGAGAATTTGTTGCCGACTTTGGGGAAGCCTTGGTTTCGCGACATGGCAGGCTCCGGGAAAATCCGACTTTAAAAGGAGCAAAAAAGGTGGAGTTGGAGAACAGGGGTGGGGACCGGCCCTTTCAGGACCGGTCCCCTTTTCCCCGGGTCAACACAGGGCCCTATTGGCCACTGCGGCGGGAATTGGTTGCCGAGTTTACCAGACTTTCGATCTCGGCGTTGGATGCGGAGCCGACATTGGTTTCACCAGTCGGTTTTGGCGCCACAGGGGGCAGGTTTTGGCCGGGGGCCGGACCACCTGGAACCACCGGCATCGGCCGTGGTTGTCCCGGAGGAGGCATCATGACTCCAGGGGGCAGGTTGGAAGGAGGAGGAGGCAACATCTGGCTTGGGCCACCTGGAAGAGGAGGCAAAGGACGACCATCGGGACCGCATGCGGGACCTCCGGGCATTCCACCACCAGGAGCCATCATCATGGGCATTCCCGGAGGAGGCGCGTCCATGGAAGGCGAGTTGGCGAGTTCAAGGTCGATTTTGCCGAGCCTTACCACCACAAGGATGCTACCCCGCTTGGATGCTTCGGCGATCGGGTCGACGCCAGGCTCAAGCCTGGAGGACACAATCTCGTCCGGGCCACCGGGACCGGCAAGGTCCTGGTATTGGGCGTCCGGGAGGTAAATCACCTTGACCACAAAATGGCCCGCGGCGATCTGTTGGAAATCTTCCTCGGTGAAGGAGACCGGCACCGTGCTGTGAGCAAGGAACGCGGCGGCCTTGGGGCTTCCCGGAAGAACCTCAAGGGTCGGATAAAGATTCATATCCGGCCGATTGGGGACATTGCTCAGCTTGAGGCGGTATATGGCACCCTGAAGGAAATTGTATTTTCCGGGGGTGTCAAGGCCTTGGGCGGTGAACCCGGGAGCCCCGTCTTTGCCGGGGGCAAACCATGAAACCTTCATTCCGGCAGGATCACTGAAAACGATCTGGGTACGGCCCGCGCCTTGGGGCATTACGGGTCCACCCGTCGGGGCACCCGCGGCCGCCACCACTCCGGGAGGATAAACCGGTCCACCATGACCGGGATGTTCCCCGTTTACCCGGCGGATTGGACCGCCCCTTTGGCCCGCGAGGAACGCGGATGGGGGAGGAGCCATGCCAGGCATGCCAGGAGCGCCGGGAACACCCAGGGGCGAAATTCCGCCCGGGGGCTTCAGGGCACCCATGGGCATCACTCCCGCGGTGTTGCCATCGTTGTATTTGACTTGCTGAAGGACATCCAATGGTTGGCTGGATGCCAACATTGCCCTTGCGGCCGCCGCACCCGCCGGGGGTGTTGAGTTGTAGGGAGCCGCCATGGCCACCGGTGTCCCGTTGGGGCCCATGACCCCTGGTACGGTTGGTACGGCATAGGCACGATTGCTGGCACCTTCGATCATCGAATCGGTGCCGGTATCGATACGGCTCCTGTACCTGCCAGTGCCGCCCTCCGTGGTCACACAGCCGCTCAGGGCGGCCACCATCAGCATGGAACCCGTCAATCGCCTCATGGTTCCCCCCAAGCAGGCTAGTAACATCAAGAAGCAGGCACCCCTGTGTGA
>CAWUOD010000079.1:0-9453 GCA_963923115.1 uncultured Singulisphaera sp. | reverse complement strand
CCGGTATCCCCAATGTAAACACCCCCGGCAACTTCCCTGCTGGTCAGATACCCCCGACCAAGCGAGTCGTTTCTTTTGTCTCGGATTCCGACCCCACCCAGGACAGCACCAAAGGATTCGCCAGCTATGCCGTAAACCCCCTGGTTTTCCGGGGCGGTACTTTCAACGGTGCCGATGCGAATGCGCCGGGTGTGAACACGCTTCGGGATGGAACCATCCTTCCGACAATCGGTGGCAACCCAGGGGTGCAAAATGCCGGGCCCCGTCGCCAATCCCAAATCACCAATGGCGTGGGAACCTCGAACTGTGGCTTTATCACCGAACGCTATGCGATTTCGGTCGACTTCCCCAACGACATTCACTGGTGGGCTTCGCCTAACATTATCTTCGATCCGACCATTGACCCAACCGCGAACTACAACAGCAAAAACCCTGTTTATCAGGCCGTTCCCGATCCCAAGAGCAAAACCAAGGGTCCCAAAGACGGTTTTGCACACTCGACATCCTCCTCGGGCATCCTTGTGCTGATGGGCGATGGTTCGGTCCGGATTGTCGGCACCGGGGTTTCACCGGCATCATGGGCCACCGCGTTCAATCCCGATTCGCGCAACTCGCTCGATAACGACTTCGGCAACTAGCCCTAATTCCCAGTTCGACAATCGTTAACACCCGAAAGAAGATTTCGGGTGTTTTTCTTTGTCTATTGGCTTTAAAACCCAACAAGGATTATCCTTGAAATGTTGACTCGCGATAATGATCGCCCCGATGTGCGCCCTATGGATTGGACCAGAGCAACAAGGAAGGCTTTGTCATGGCGGAGACCACATTAATCACAGGCGGGGGTGGATTCATCGGTTCCCACCTTTGTGAAAAATTTCTTGGTTTGGGTCACAAGGTTCTTTGTGTGGACAACTTTGTCACCGGCTCAAAAGAGAATGTTGCCCACCTGCATCCCCATCGCAATTTCAAAGTGATGCACCATGACATCTGCCTTCCTTTTGAAATCGACGGACCGGTGGATAACATCCTCCATTTCGCATCGCCTGCAAGCCCCGTCGACTACCTTCAATTGCCCATTCAAACGCTCAAGGTCGGATCGCTGGGCACCCACAACACCCTCGGGCTGGCCCGGGCCAAAGGATCGAGATTTCTTTTGGCCAGCACCAGCGAGGTCTATGGCGATCCCGAGGTGCATCCCCAATCCGAGGATTATTGGGGTCATGTCAATCCGGTCGGCGTTCGGGGTGTCTATGACGAGGCAAAGCGCTTCGCGGAAGCCATGACCATGGCATATCACAGGGTCCATAATGTGCGAACCAGGATTGTGCGGATCTTCAATACCTACGGGCCCCGCATGCGCTTGAACGATGGACGGGTACTTCCCAACCTGATTGGACAGGCGATTCGTGGGGAGGCCCTGACGGTTTATGGGGATGGTTCCCAAACCCGTAGTTTTTGCCATGTCGATGACCTTGTGGAGGGGGTTTCGCGGCTCCTTTTTGTGGATGATTGCGATCCGGTCAACCTTGGGAATCCCGACGAAGTGACCATCCTCGATTTCGCCAGGGAAATTTTGGCAATCACCGGGACCCGTAACCCGATTGAATACCGGGCGTTGCCCCGGGACGACCCGCGTGTTCGAAAGCCGGATATTTCCCGCGCGAAAAAGCTTTTAAATTGGGAGCCGAAAATTTCCCGGAAAGAGGGGCTGACCCGAACTGTCAATTGGTTCGCGGACCGCATCCACGGCGGGCGATAACCCCGGCGATTCTTCGGATATTTCAATAAAACAGGCCGGCGGCTTGTCAAACCAGTTCGCGAATCGGATCGCCATCGGGAAGCATCGGCATGGGGCGCCCCGTGTGGTCGTTGAAAATTGTCTCGCGACCGTTGATGCCCAAATGCGATAGCACGGTCGCCCAAAGATCATTGGGGCTCAGCGGGCGATCCTTCGGGTGTTCACCCTTGGAATTTGTGCTGCCAACGACGATTCCGTCCCTGAGTCCGCCTCCCGAAACAAGGACGCTCATCGCCTGTGGCCAGTGGTCGCGTCCGGGACGGTCCTTCGCGGTTTCCAGCTTCGGAGTCCGGCCAAATTCGCCTGTGACCACTAGCATCACCCGCTTGTCCAGTCCCCTCTCCCGAAGGTCGGTGATCAGCGCCGAAACAGCCTGGTCCAACATGGGGAAACGCCAGCGCGAGTCGTTGAAAATGTGGCAATTGACCGCATGGGAATCCCAGTTGTAGCAGACATCCTTGGGCCACTCCTTGCCCGGAACATTCGGCGACTCGAGGACCATGGTCACAAAGCGCGATCCCGCCTCGATCAGGCGCCTGGCGAGAAGTGTTCGTTGTCCGTAGGTGTGGTTGCCATAGCGCTCCCTGATCCGGTCGGGCTCGCGGCGAAGGTCAAAGGCCGCACGGGCCTTTTCGCTGGACACAAGGTCAAGGGCGCGTTGGTTAAAGACTTCCGGGCCTGGTGGAAGGCGATCCTGCGCGCTACCGCCCACTGGGCCCAAAAGGCCAAGCCGCTCGCGCAGTTGTCCGATCCGTTCGGGCGGGGTGTTGAGGTTGCGAACCTGAAAATCGGACTTCGAAGGGTCTCCGGCAAAGGTAAATGGATAAGTCGAAGGGCCAAGATACGACGCGCCAAGACTGAACACATCAATCGGATCCCGCCCACCATCTGTTCCCAAAACATATCCGGGAACGCCTGGCGTCGGATCCCCCAGGACCTTGTGGACCATCGACCCCACAGCAGGATAGTCGTTGACGAAACCTGTCGGTTCTATGGGGTCGCGTCCCGTCATAAATCGTTTGTGGCCACCGCCATGGTCGGCAAATTTGTGGTGGATGGATCGGATAATGCTGTATTGATGCGCTTTTGCAGCCAAAAGAGGTAGCAATTCGCAAACATCAAGTCCGGGAACCGTTGTGGAGATGGGTCGGAATTCACCTCGATATTCCGCCGGTGCCGCCGGCTTCATGTCGAAAGTGTCGATGTGCGCCGGGCCCCCTGGCAACCAGAGAAAAATCACCGCCGGATCATCTCCCGGCTTGTTCGTCAAAAGAGGATTTTGACCGGAAAACGCAGACAAAGGCGAGTGCGTGATCCCTGTTCCGGCTATGGAAAGGGCACCCAGCTTCAGTATTCGCCTTCGGGAGGGGGCGCCTGGTCCATTGCAAAATGGGGGGATAGGGTTTCGCATGGTCCGTCATCCGGGGGGGAAAGTGACGCAATCCATCAAGGATTCAATAATCCCATTATGACCATTTATCGGCCCAAATCCCAGTTCGATTCCAAGGAAAACGAAACAGGGATTTGGTGCCATATTTCACGATCGAAGGGCTTGTGTGGTGGCCCTTCGATGGAAAACATGGTTTTTGGCGCACTTTGGACGGTGGAGCCAATTAATCGGGGAGGTATTCCCATTTGCTGAATGAGGCGGCCTGGCCTGCGATTTTGCCTTTGGAATCGACAAGATTCCAAAGCGTGGCCTCCTCGATACGGAAGCGGCGACTCTTGAGGCTGATCCGGATTCCCTGATAGTTGTCCGCGAATCCCTGTTCCCTGGTGCGGGACAACAATTGGGTCCGTTCGTCACGATGCATCGGCTCAGCGGTCATGCGGGAGGGCATGGAAAGGAGAGCTTTTCGGTCGCCTTCCCAAAGATTCTGCGCCGCTTTGTTGGCGTAGGTGATCAGGGGGTCGGCCTGAAGGCCGTGAGAAACCACCACGAAAGGGGCTTCGTAAAGCCTTTTGGCATCAAGAAGCGCATCCCCCGACCGGTCCATCAGTTCGCGACCCAAATACCGACGAAAAGAATCCAGGATAATCCGTGAATGTTCAACAAATTCGTCTTCAAGCCAAGGTTGCATGGTGCGGTATTCCTCCTTGTCTTCAAAAAAGGGTGAGACCCAAAAAAACACACCCGGATTGGGGCCCGGGTGTGCGTTTTCGTTCCAGGCAAAATAACAATATTACTTTTGGCGTTCGGGGCGCAATTCGCGAATGATCGCCCCAGCCCGCCACATTTCCGATTCGGCAACTTCCTTGAGTTCCTTCTCAAGATTGGCGCGGTAATCGGAACGACTGTTTGCTTCGAGGGTGATGCGGGCTTCGTTGCCGGTTTCCACGCTCTTGTAGAGGTCCTGGAATACGGGACGGGTGGCATCACGGAACCGCTTGAACCAGTCGAGCGCGCCGCGTTGAGCGGTGGTCGAACAGTTGGCGTACATCCAGTCCATTCCATTCTCGGAGATGAGAGGGTAAAGGCTTTGGGTTGCCTCCTCGACGGTTTCGTTGAAGGCTTCGGTTGGGGAGTGACCGTTTTCGCGAAGGACTTCGTATTGGGCAAGCCAAATGCCATAGATGGCGCCCATCAGCACGCCACGCTCGCCTGTGAGATCGCTGACGACCTCTTTCTTGAAGTCGGTCTGGAAAAGGAAGCCCGCGCCGATGGCGATGCCAAGGGCCTTGGCGCGCTCGTGGGCGTTGCCGGTGGCGTCCTGGTGAACGGCATAGCTGGCGTTGATGCCTTTGCCTTCGAGGAAAAGACGGCGAACGGAGGTGCCTGAGCCCTTGGGGGCCACAAGGATCACATCGATATCCGCTGGGGGGATGACCTTGGTTTGGTCGGCGAAAATGATCGAGAAACCATGGCTGAAATAGAGTGCCTTGCCCTTGGTGAGGAGAGGCTTAAGCTTGGGCCAGAAGTCCTTTTGGCCCGCATCGGAGAGGAGATATTGGATCACGGTGCCGCGCTTGGCGGCTTCTTCGAGATCGAAAAGGGTTTCGCCAGGCTTCCAGCCGTCCTGAACGGCCAAATCATAGGACTTGGTGCCGGGGCGTTGACCAACAATCACTTTCACGCCGTTGTCGCGCATGTTCAGCGACTGACCGCGTCCTTGCACCCCGTATCCCAATACGGCTACCGTCTCATTGGCCAGGATCTGGCGGATTTTTTCTGGTGGGTAATCCGAGCGCTCGATCACCGTTTCCTTGTGCGAACCGACTTGAATCTCTCTCATGGGGTTATCCTGGTCCAAATAAAACAGTGCCAAGGCGAATCCCTGGCTGCAAATTCAGCAGATATTTTACCGGAATTCCAAGTATTGGCCAACGAAATCCAACAGCCCAAATGGGTGGCCTGGGCCCGCAAATGGAAATTTATCCCCCTTTGAGTTCGCTGTGCCAAACTTTTTGGTCAAGCGAAAAATCCCGCAACCACAGTCAAAAAGGGTTGGTTTGGGCCCAAAATTTGCATGCTCCCCCCTGCGGACAGCCCAAATATTTGAAGAAATCCCTCCCGGTCAAATGGATTTCCCTGAACGGGTCCAAGGAATTTGGCAATTCAACAAGGTTCCCAATCCCCCGGAGGTACTGAGGGCGCCGGATCGCCGGAGGACCAAATTCCCTTTTAGGCTTCGGCATATCCCCGCTCAGGTTCTAAAAAGCCGAAAGTGCTTCGATTCCGATTGACCAAAACGGTCGCACCCCAACTTTTTGATTTGTCCAAAGCCCAAAACTCACCACCAATTTGCCCTTTGTTCAGGGAGCCTCGCATGTTTTTCTTTGACGCCCACCTCGACCTTGCCTGGAATGCGATTGAATGGAACCGGGACCTTACCCGGACCTGTCATGAGCTCCGCAAGGTGGAAAAGGACAGGGGTTTGACTTTCAAGGCCCGCTGCGCCAACACCGTAACCCTTCCCGATTTGCGAAAGGGAAAAGTGGGAATTGTCATCGGAACACTTCTGGCCAGGGTCGTCCAGGAGCAAAGTAACCCATCCTTTTGTCGCTACGACCACATGGAGGCGGCCCAGGCCGCGGCGATGGGGCAGTTGGCATGGTACGCGGCCATGGAACGACGCGGAGACTTCCGTTGGATCAAGGGGAAAGCGGATCTTGAGGCATCCATCAGGGACTGGTCCGTGCCAAACCCCGAGGAAAAAACCTCCATCGGCATGATTCTTTCGATGGAGGGGGCCGATCCGGTTCTCGACCCCTCGGAACTTCCCATGTGGTATGAGAAGGGGCTTCGGATCATTGGTCCGGCGCACTATGGTGTATCCCCTTATGCCCACGGAACCGCCACCATCGGAGGACTTTTCCCCAAGGGGCCGGAACTGCTCAAAACCATGGAGAAATTGGGAATCATTCTCGATGTGACCCACCTCGCCGACCAGGCTTTTGACGAAGCCATGGCGATCTATCAAGGCCCTGTTCTGGCCAGCCACCACAACTGCCGGGCTTTGGTGGACGATCAAAGGCAGCTGAGTGATGACCAGATTCGCCGTCTGATTGAGCGAGGCGCGGTGATCGGCGCGGCGATGGACACCTGGATGCTGATTCCCGGATGGAAACGGGGAACCACGACGGTTGAATCGACCGGTGTGGGACTTCGACATGTCGCTGACCACATTGATCACATTTGCCAACTTGCCGGAAATGTCCGTCATGTCGGCATCGGCTCGGATCTGGACGGCGGATTTGGCCTCGAACAGTCGCCCGGGGATCTCGACACCATTGCGGATTTGGGCAAACTTTGCGAGATACTCAGGCTGCGAGGGTACAGCGCCACGGACCTGGAGGCGATCGCGCATGGCAACTGGATCCGGTTTTTCCGGCAGAACCTCGCCTAGAAATGCCGACCGGGTTCGGAGTGACCGGGATTTGTCTTGGAGAACGCCCAAAATTCCGAGAAAATTAAGACGATTCAACAAGCGGGGCGAATGATGCGGGTTTTGATTGCAGCTTCCGAAGTGGTAGGGTTCGTCAAAACAGGCGGACTCGCTGATGTTGTGGGGGCGCTTGGGCGCGCCCTCCACGAAAAGGGGATGGATGTTCGAATCGTCGTTCCTCTCTACCGCCAAATTCGTGAACAGCACTTGCTCAAGTTCACCGGATGCAAATTTTCGGTCCCGATAGGCGACAAAATGGTTTCAGGCGCCGTCTGGGAGGCAAAGCTTCCCGGATCCGAAGTGCCCGTTCTTTGCATCGAACAGGGGAACTATTTCGAGCGCGATGATGCCGCCCAGGGATCGGGAATATACCAATATACCGGCCCAAGTGGGGCCAAGATCGATTTTCCCGATAATGGCGAGCGCTTTGCTTTTTTCAATCGGGCCATTCTTGCGGTGATCCACAGAATGGGTTGGTGGCCTGAAATCATCCATTGCAACGATTGGCAAACCGGACTGGTGCCGGTTTTGTTGCGCCAGGAAGCGGACCGTGATCCGAACTTTACCGTGGCCAGGCGCTGGCGGACGGTGCGAACCCTTTTCACGATCCACAATATCGCCTACCAGGGTAATTTTCCCCCACTGATGATGTACTGCGCCCGGTTGCCCGGGCATCTGTTCCATCATGAGGCGGTCGAGTTTCATGGCCAACTTAGCTTTCTGAAAGCGGGTCTCAACTTCGCCGACCGTATCAGCACCGTCAGCCCGACTTATGCCCTGGAAATCCAGACCCCCTGGTATGGGATGGGAATGGAAGGACTCCTCACCCGCCGTAGCCCGGTCCTTTCGGGGATCGTCAACGGCGTCGACTACAACGAGTGGAGTCCAGAGACCGACCTGCAGATTCCTGCCAATTTTGGTCCGGAAAATGTTCAACCAGGCAAAGGCCTCTGCAAGGCGGCCCTGCAAAAACAGCTCGGTCTGGCGGTGGATCCCAAGGTTCCCGTCCTGGGAATGATTGCCCGGATGGTCGAACAAAAGGGCTTTGACCTGATGGGGATCGCTCTCCCGACCGCTCTCCGGCAGGGGGCCCAGTTTGTGCTCCTTGGCGATGGGGATCCATGGCATCGCCGTACGATGGAGGAAATCGCAGCGCGGTTTCCGGGACAGGTTTCCCTCAACTTCGGATTCAACGAGCCGTTGGCCCACCTGATCGAAGCGGGAAGTGACATCTACCTCATGCCGAGCCTTTACGAGCCTTCCGGGCTTAACCAACTTTACAGCCTCAAATACGGCACGATCCCCGTGGTTCGGGCCACGGGCGGCTTGGCGGATACGATTGTCGATGCGACGCCGGACAACCTCGCAAAGGAACAGGCGACAGGCTTTCACTTTGGATCCTATCAGGCGGATGCTTTCGCCAAGGCGATGGTTCGCGCCATCCAGACCTGGCGAACGCAGCCTGAGGTGTGGGCCCAACTGATGCGGACCGCCATGACCCGCGATTGGTCCTGGAACAAGAGCGCCAATTCGTATCAGGAGCTTTACCGGGTCACATCCAATATCCGTTGATGGTTTTCCGTCAACAAATAGGTTTGGAGTGGATGAACTTTTTTGTCAGGACTGTCTCCCCAACTTTTTGAAAATTATGGCCCCACGCAAACCGAGGTCGCCGCAATGTTCCAAGGGCGAGGACCCGCTTGGACGCCATTTCACCATCATTTCCCCAGCAAGGTCCGAGCGCCCCAATGCCATGGGGCAAAGTGTTTTGGTCGGTGCTGATACGCTTGATCCATGTCCCTTTTGTCCGGGAAGGGAAAACGAAACGCCCCCTCCAACAGCGTTTTTGAGTGACAAGACAGGCGCCTGGATTGGGCGGATCGTTCCGAATCGATACCCGGCCGTTTATGGCAAAAAAACGGCCCAGGAAAAAGGAATTTGTGGAGTTCATGAGGTCGTGATTGAAACCCCCGACCATGATCCAGGCTGGGTGTATCCAGAGTGTCCCAATACGGTGGCCCTTTGGGAAATGATCCTTTTGCGGATCCGGGAACATCGCGAAAACCGCGATTGGAGGACACTGGTCTGGTTTAAAAATCAGGGAAGTTCCGCCGGAGCGAGCCTGGAACACCCGCATTCCCAGATTCTGGGAACATCGGTGGAAAGTCCGGCCCAGAAACGGACGGATCGTCTTGCCGCGGCGGATTGGCGCAGGGAAGGATCAGGATGGCTTTCGCGGCTGGTCGCGGAGGAAAAAAAAGCGCGCAAGCGAATGGTTTTCGCGGAGGAGGGCTTTTTGGTTTTTTGTCCGGAGAGCATTCGGTCGCCTTATGGTCTCTGGATTGTTCCGGGAGTTTACGAAGATCCGCTTTGTCCCACGCTGGGGGAGGCAGGTCCTCTTTCCCGAGCCTTGGGAGCAACGCTGAAAAAGTTTCAGGCGGTTCATGGGGTCCGGGCGCCTTTTAATCTTGTGCTCCATTTGCGGATGCCGGGAAAATACCTGGGATTTGGTTGGTATTTGGAGGTGTTGCCCCGGCTTAGCCAATTCGCAGGGTGGGAGTGGGCCACGGAGACATTCATTCATCCGGTAAAACCCTCCGACGCCGCCAAAGCTTACCGTGAAGCCAAAGGGTAAATCATTTTTTCCAAAGGTTTCTTTTCGCTTTCCCTTCGGCTCTCTGTGGCTCTTTTCGGCACTCTGCGGATGGCCCACATTTGTGATCCTTCCCCAAGCAGCCAACTTTCCCCCCTCATGCGGCGACTTGTCTT
>CAWUOD010000078.1:0-9493 GCA_963923115.1 uncultured Singulisphaera sp. | reverse complement strand
CACGGTCACCATCACCATGGCCACGAGGGTCATGGGCATAGCCACGACCATAGCCACAGTGCAGGTTTCCTCCCCGTTCAAACGATGATCCTGCTTAGCCCAATTGTG
This sequence comes from uncultured Singulisphaera sp., assembly GCA_963923115.1. GTDB lineage: Bacteria > Planctomycetota > Planctomycetia > Gemmatales > Gemmataceae > SYLG01. Next base: position 9,385 of record CAWUOD010000078.1, on the reverse strand, counting down.
CTCCTTTTAGGGCTCCCCACCGAAGTGTTCAACGCATCGCAAGCTGTCGATGCAAGCCAGGTGGAGGCATCTTCACGGGATATCAAGGACAAGGGCGAAGATTTCGGCGTTACTTTCACCATGTTGGAAAAGGCGGCTGCCACCGAGGAAACCCGATCATTTTATGAGGGAAAAATTGTTCGCCTGAATGGCCGGTTTGTAGGGGATGATGACAAAAGATTCACCCTTATTCGCTACAAGATTAACTGTTGTGCGGCGGATGCGGTGCCACTTAATTCTGTAATTATGGTGGATCCCAAAATTCCTGAAAAACTTCCTTTGCAGAAGTTGCGCAATCAATGGGTTCAAGTCACAGGTAAAGTTCAATTCCTGAAGAAATTGGGCAAGGACGAATATGTGAGCTCATTGATTCTGACTCCAGCAGAGGGGAAAACCCTCGAATCACTCATAGAGATTGTGCCCCCTGATGCAAACCCGTATGTGAATTGACTCGGAGAACAAAATGAAAAAAATCATTAAGGTTTTGTTGTGTTTGGGAATCGTGGCGGGCTTTGTTGCTCTTGTGACAAACTCGGGCAGGGTGGATGCATGCCCATTTTGCACGATGCAGGGACAAACCCTGACCGGGGAAATCAACCAGGCCAGCCTTGTCCTGTTTGGAACTCTAAAAAACGCCCGGCTTTCAAACAATCCGGCTGATGCTGAAGGGTTCACGGATTTGGAAATAGAATCAGTAATCAAAGATAATTCCATAATTGCTAATAAGAAAGTAATTACACTTAAGCGTTATCTTCCGCAGGATAATAAAAAACCTTACAAATATCTTGTGTTTTGTGATGTGTTTGAAAATAAAATAGATCCCTATCGTGGTGTCGCTTTTGACCTCAACACGGATGTATCGGCATACCTTAAGGGCGCCTCCGCGATTTCAAAAGAAGCTGTTCCAAAGCGTCTCGAGTTCTATTTCAATTACCTGGACAGTCCTGATTTGGAAGTATCCAACGACGCTTACAAGGAGTTTGGAAACGCGGATTACAAGGATTTTCAATTGATGGCCAACAAACTTCCGGCTTCAAAGGTAACGGCCTGGATCAAGGATGAAAAAACGCCTGCTTTTCGCCTCGGACTATATGCTTCAATGTTGGGCCATTGCGGGAAGGCCAATGATGCTCCTGTCCTAAAAGCGATAATTGATGACTCGGAAAAGCGGCAATTGGGAAGCCTCGACGGGATTCTGGCGTCCTATACGATGTTGGCTCCCAAGGAAGGATGGGCCATGATTTCTGATTTTATGAAGGATGAAAAAAAGGATTTTATGCTTCGTTGGGGAGCACTAAGGGCTGTCCGATTTTTCTTCGATTACCGATCGGACATCATAACCAAAGACCAGGTTAAAAACGCTCTCTTGCCTTTGATCTCACAAGGTGACATCGCGGATCTGGCGGTTGAAGATCTTCGTAAATGGAAAGCCTGGGATTTGACCCCCAAAATTCTTGGCATTAAATCAACCGATGCCTACAAGGTGGCAATCGTGCGAAGGTCTGTTTTGAGGTTTGCCCTCTCAGCTTCCACCTCAAGCCCACAGGCAAAAGAATTTGTCGAAGCGCTTGAAAAGGAGAACCCCGAAGGAGTAAAGGATGCCAGGGAACTTCTCAAACTCGAAGAGGCTCCACCAAAAGCTCCTACCCCCGCCGCAAAGCCTGGCGCTGCCAAGCCTTAAATTCTTCAAATGACCCTTTAACGGGATTGGTTGATCTCAACTTATCCCGTTTTCTGGTTTATTATTTGGGAAGTTTTAGTTCTGAAATGGCAACATAGTAGATGTCCAATCCCCCTTTGCCTCCAGGTTTGTCAGAAGCAAAATAAAGTGTTTTGCCATCCCGATTTAGTCGAGGCGAAATGGTTCCAATTTTGGATTCAGCAAAGGTAATGGCTGGAATTGGTTCTGGTGCGGTCCAATTGCCCGATAGGTAATTGGATAGAAAGATTGTCTGTTTTTTGCCTCCTTCAATCGGGCCTTGAAGGAACATTTTCTTTCCGTCGGGTGTTAATGTTGGAGAGCTAAATCCTGGTGGGATACCATCAATTAATTTTGGTTCCTGAAAACTGGGAACCGAACCCGGTGCTTTGCTTGCCAAACTCAGAAATATCCTGGTTCCATCCCCGGTGGATCTGACAAAATACAACCCACATTGTTTCGGACCCATTTCCTGATACCAGGGGTCAAATTCATCTTCCTTGGTTACCGTACTGGAAACAGGTCTTGGGGGACCAAATCCCCTTTCTTCTCCGGATGATAAAGGGCCATCACGGAGGGCCGCGTAAATGTCCCTTGGGGTTCCAGTTTTGTCTTTGGAGGATGCAAAAAAAATCACTTGGGGATAGACTCCTTCAGTCATTGCCTGTGGCGATTGATCGTCCCCTTCCGTTTGTATTTGCGGGCCAACCTGCTCGGCTTTGCCCAGAACTTTTTTCTGCGGTTCATATTTTGCCCAATAAATATCCCACTTTCCTGATTCGTTTTTGCGGGTGAAATAGAGTTTTCCCGGTATTGTGGGCTTGGCACCCATACAAAAGTGGGGATCGTCCTCATCTGCCTCTGTATTGACATTTATTGATACAATTTTGGGATCCGCAGCGGAGGATTGAAGTATCACAAACGCTGAAGCAAAAACACCCAGTCCTTTTCTCCACCAACAATTGCGCATGATATCCCCGGTTTTTGGCCCAACGACAAGAAACATTTTTTTAAAACAGGTAATCTGCTGTTCTGGTATAACCTGATTTCAGTGTGTTAGACTTCCGTCAACCGCTTTGCTGCCTCACGCATTTCTGCGGGATTCTGAAACCTTTCTTTTGGATCTTTTGCAATCGCTTTTAAAAGAAATTTTTCAATTTCCACTGGCATATCCGGGCAGAATTCCCGGGGATTTTTCGGGGGTGAATTGATATGGCCGATCAGGGTTTGCATCGATTGTGTGCTTTCCCAAGGCATATCATGGCAGAAAAGCTCATAGGCTGTCACCCCAAGGGCAAACATATCCACCCTGTGGTCGGTTGAACTGCGGCGTATGACCTCGGGCGCCAGGTAATTAGGTGTGCCGGTGCGGTTACCGGGCCGACAAAATTCGGGTTTGTATGGAATGGCCAAACCGAAATCGATGATTTTTACCACTCCTTCGTTGGATACCATGATATTTCTTGGACAGATATCCCGATGCAAATAACCTGAAGAATGTAGGTATTCAATTCCTTCACAAATTTGACTAATAAAATTAAGACGATTTCCATCAAGCCTTTTGGAACGAGTTTCAACCAAAAAGTTAAGACCCACACCTTCAACCAATTCCATCACAATATAGGGATCGCCATCCTTGAACAAACCAAACTCGTAGGTTTGCATAATGTTGGGGTGTTTTAGACCCAGGGAAATTTCTCCCTCAAAAGGCTTGTTTAGCCCCTGGAATCGTGCTTCGAACTTGAGTGTTTTTTCTTTGTCGAGAACTTTGAGGCAAACTTGCCTCCCGGTTTTGCGGTCAAGTGCCCGCCAGACTTTGGACATACTTCCCTGCCCGGTTCGGGCTATTTTTTCAAATCTCTTATCCCCATCAATTTTGACAAGTCCATCAAATGGTCCAGATTTCTTTTTTAAAACCACAGGTTTGGGGGCCGTAACCGCAGGCTTCCCCGAGGATTTTTTATTGTCCTTGGTCCGTTTAAATAAACCGGCGAACCAATCTGCCAGACCCATTTAATTCTCCTGCTATGTTGGGAAATCTATTTTTCGCAGAAGTCAATGATTCTGGCAACCTCTGTTCGCAAATCTTTTCTGTGGATTATTCTGTCCACAAATCCGTGTTGAAGCAGAAACTCGCTCGTTTGAAATCCTTCCGGCAATTCAATTCGAACGGTATTCCAAATGGTCCTTTTTCCGGCAAAACCAATGAGTGCTCCAGGTTCAGCCAGCGCAATATCCCCTTGCATTGCGAAACTTGCCGCAACACCACCCATGGTGGGATTGGTAAGGATGGATATATACAGCCCACCAGCCTTATCATACCTTGCTAGTGCTGAGGAAATTTTGGCCATTTGCATGAGGGAAAATATACCCTCCTGCATGCGGGCCCCACCGCCTGAACCGCTTACGATAATCAAAGGGAGGGACAGCCGGGTTGCTTCCTCCGCGGCAAGTGTCAGTTTTTCTCCGACAACCGATCCCATGCTACCAGCCATAAAAGCAAAATCCGTGATTCCGACAACAACCCCTCGCCCACGGATAAAGCCACGCCCAACAACCGCTGCATCCCGCATTCGGGTTTTGGCCTGTTCCGAATCGATTCTTTCCCGATAGGTAATTCGGTCCCGAAAACCCAAAGGATCAATCGGGATCAAATCCGTGAACCATTCTTCAAAACTGTCTTCGTCCAAAAGTTGCCGGATACGATCCGCTGCCGGCAGGTAAAAGTGATAATCGCATTCTGGGCAAACATTGAACCTGTTTTCCGAGTCTTTTCGGAAAATAGTCGATTTGCATTGCGGACATTTCATCCACAATCCCTCAGGGACCCCACGCTTGGGTCGTCCGGAGATTGCCATTGTTGGCTCTGGTTCTGGTGCAGGCATGGAAGTTACCGGTTGCGGATGAAGGCAAAACGCTTCCCTTATCTCATAGATGCGGGGCCCCTGGGTCAAGGCCACTAGGTAAGCCTGATTTTCTTGATTATTTTGATCAACATTCCCTTGCCGATCCCCATGCCTTAATAAAATAAAGCGGAAACCCAAAGGCCCAACCAAATGACCGAATACCTATTTTCAGTTTGCAAGGGTATCCTCGCTTGTCTGGCCTTGGTTTGTGGGGCGCTGGCGTTGTCCCTGGTTGCTTCACCCAAAAGGGGGAGCCTTGAACTTCTCCATGCTTCTTTTGATACATCAAGGGAAATTCTTGCCGCATGGCATCATGAAATCAATGAAAGCCTGGTTTCAAACGCTTGGGGAAATCCCAACTTTCGTATTTCCAACGCAGGTTCCGCAGCCCAGGCCAGAGCGGTCCGTGATGGCTTGCCTGCAGATATTGCCTCCCTTAATTTTGAACCGGATTGGCAAATTCTGGCCAAGGCTGGTTTAGTCCATTCCGATTGGCGGAGCAAATTACCCGGCGGTATGGCCCCATGGCATTCCAGTTTGGTTTTGGTTGTTCGCAAGGGGAATCCCCATGAAATTCACGACTGGGAGGATTTGCTAAAAAAACCGGTGAAAGTGATCATGCCCAACCCCAAAACCTCAGGGGTTGCCAGACTTGCGGTTTTAAGTTTTTGGGAAACCCGGCGTCGGGCCGTTGGGCCTGAAAAGGCTGATGGGGACTTGATATCCCTTTGTAAAAAAGTTCCAGTTTTCGACCCTTCCATGCGGACTTGCACGACGACCTTTGCTCAAAAGGGGATAGGTGATGTTCAAATTACCTGGGAACCGGAAGCCTGGCTGGAGGTTGAGGAATCTGGTGGCAAACTCGAATTGATCCGACCAAAAACCAGTTTCCGAATCGAACCGGCCATTGGCATGGTTGAACCGGTTGCCAAATCGAAGGGAACCACGCTTTTGGTGCAAAAATATCTTGAATGGATTTATAACCCGGTCGCGCAGGAAATTTTGGCAAAATATCATTTTCGTCCCCTGGATAAAAATGTGGAAAAATTGCATCAGGATCAATTTCCCCCGGTTGATTGGATCACGATTGAGGACATTGCCGGAGATTGGGAAAAAGCTGTGGAAATCTTTTTCAAGGACGGAGGGCTTGTCGATCGCGCTCTTAAGGAGGCGGCAAAGCGATGAACCGTTTGGCTCCAAAAGTTTTGCCGGGATTTGGGCTAACCCTGGGGTTTACCCTAGCCTATTTGGGCTTTTTGGTGGTACTGCCTTTGGGTGCTTTGCTATTTCAGGCACTTTCGAATAATCCAATGGATTTTTTTCAAAGCGCGTTTCATCCACGGGCCCTGTCCGCCTATTGGAACAGTGTTTCAATGGCGTTCACGGCTGCAATATTCAACACATTTATCGGGCTGCTGATCGCATGGGTTCTCGTGAGATACAAGTTTTTTGGCCGACGCTTTATGGATGCCTTGATTGATCTTCCTTTTGCACTACCCACCTCGGTTGCGGGTTTTGTCTATTCCACCTTGTATTCGGAGCGTGGATGGCTTGGGGAATTTTTAGGGCAAAATGGAATTTACCTGACCCACACCTGGTTTCTCACTGTTTTGGTGCTTCTTTTCACCGGTTTTCCTTTCGTTGTTCGAACGGTTCAACCTGTCCTGGAGGAATTGGATGGCGACCTTGAGGAAGCCTCCGCAATCCTTGGGGCGAGCCGCCTTCAAACCTTTTCCAATGTCATCCTCCCCTCGATCCTTCCGGCGTTGATCACCGGTTTTTCCCTTGCATTCGCCCGGGGGCTTGGGGAATACGGTTCGATCGTTTTTGTATCAAGCAACCTGCCTTACCGATCAGAAACGGGTCCGGTCCTAATCGTTTCCCGTTTGGAAGAAAATGCGATCAATGATGCTTCCGCGGCGGCGATTGTGATGCTCCTTGCCTCGTTTGGGATGTTGCTTTTGATAAATACCCTCCAAAAAAGGAGGCAAGCAAATGGCTAATCACCCATTTAACGATAGCCCGGATAAAGCCACCGCCCCTGATCCAACCCAAAACAATATGGTTGGGTTGACGGATTCCGTTGGTCCACCTTCCTTGATGAATTGCAGAACCGAATCACCATTAATCCAAAATTTGTTGGTTGGTTTGGCCTGGTTTTTCTTTATCGGGATCCTTGGTATCCCTATTTTGTATCTTTTTACGCAGGCATTCTCAGGGGGTTTCATCGCCTTTTTTCAGAGTATTTTTGGCGACAAAGATACCATGAATTCCATTTTGCTTACTCTTACGATCGCTCCCATTGCGGTCATGTTAAATACTGTTTTTGGACTCAATGCCGCATGGCTTTTAACTCGATACAGGTTTCCCGGAAGAACCTTGATACTTACCCTTATAGATCTCCCATTTGCCGTATCCCCGGTGGTCACGGGATTGTGCCTGGTAATTCTTGCAGGGGGAAGGACCTGGGTGGGTTTTTGGCTAGATCGCTTGGGAATTCCATTTCTGAACAACACACCGTCCATGGTTATGGGGACAATGTTCGTCACGCTACCGATTATTGTTCGTGAGCTGATTCCCGTGTTGGAGGAAATTGGTCCCGAGCAGGAGCTTGCCGCCACAAGCCTTGGCGCCAATGGAAGGCAGATGTTTTTTAAAATTACCCTTCCAAACATAGGGATCGGACTCCTTTATGGAGTCCTTCTTTGCAATGCCCGTGCGATTGGGGAATTCGCATCGGTTGCTGTAGTTTCCGGGCGCATTTCAGGCGCCACCGAAACGATGCCTTTGCGTGTGGAGCGCCTTTTTCAGGAATATAAAAGCCCGGCGGATTTTGCTTTGGCCAGTCTTTTGGCTCTTATGGCTTTTGGAACCCTACTAGCCAAGGGCCTTATTGAAAACCGCCTGAATTACCGTCATCATTCAGGCAAGAAAGGCAAAGTGGGTCAATGAGCATTTCGGTAAAGAATGTAAGTAAGCGTTTTGGTAGTTTTCAGGCCCTTGATAATGTTTCAATTGAGGTGACTTCCGGTTGTTTGCTTGCCCTTCTTGGTCCATCTGGTTGCGGTAAAACCACCCTTCTTAGAATTATCGCTGGTTTGGAAATACCGGATTCCGGTTCGGTCCGTTATCAGGATACAGAGGTCACCCACAGCAGGATCCAGGACAGGAATGTTGGATTTGTCTTCCAGCATTACGCCCTTTTCCGGCATATGTCCGTGTTTGAGAACATAGGTTTCGCCCTTCGCGTTCGCAAATGGTCGCAAAGCAAGGTGGATCAGCGCGTCTCGGAGCTGATGCATCTTGTTCGTCTTCAAGGTATGGAAGACCGGATGCCATCCCAGCTTTCAGGAGGTCAAAGGCAAAGGGTTGCTCTTGCGAGGGCGCTGGCAGCAGAGCCAAAAGTCCTTTTACTGGATGAGCCTTTTGGCGCGTTGGACGCCAAAGTTCGAAGCGAATTGAGAGCCTGGCTTAGACGGTTGCATGAGGAAATTCATATGACATCGGTTTTTGTCACCCACGACCAGGAGGATGCTTTTGCCGTGGCGGATAAGGTGGTGGTCATGCGAAATGGTCGTATCGAACAACAAGGCAAACCGATCGACATATTCGAGCACCCCGCAAACCCTTTTGTCATGGATTTTCTCGGTCATGTTAATGTATTCCATGGACGGCAGGAAAATGAAGTTCCCCTGCTGACCGGATTCCGGGCTCCCGAGGAGGGTGATGATGGTGGCAACCGGGTTTATGTTCGGCCCCATGAACTCGACCTTTATAACCATAACCAGGTGGATGGATCATTGGTCGGTGTTGTCATTCAGGTCCTGCCCGTTGGTGGAATTACCCGGGTCCTTTTGGAGGACCCTGTTTCCACCGCAAGGATTCAGGTGGATCTTCATCATCTAAGGGCCAAGGAACTCCTATTGGAAAGTGGGAAAAAAATGTGGGTCGCTCCTAAACGAATTCGCACCTTTGAGCCAGATTATTCGATTTGACCAAAGCTGTTCATGGGAATTTGGTAATGAACAACATTATAGATCTTACGCATCTTGTTGATGAGACTATTCCCTCCTATCCTGGGGATCCCCCTTACTGGGTGCATGTTTCAATGAAAGCCACCGGGGCGCATGCCGATCTGGTTTCCCCAAACCTTTCCCAAATCAATATCGGTTTGCATGTCGGCACCCATGGTGACGCCCCATACCACTTCATACCCAATGGCGAAACCATGGAACAAATGGATTTGTTCCGTTGCCTGGGCCCGGCCTGTGTGATTCGTTTGGGCAATTTTCCGCCAGGAGAGCCAATTGGGGTGGAGCATATCAGGCCAAATGAGGAAAAAATTCTGAAGGCCCCACGAGTATTGTTTCAGACTGGTTGGGATAAAAGATTCAGGGAGTCTGATTATTTTGAAAAGCACCCATGGATATCGTCCGAGGGGGCCAAATACCTTATTGAGCTTGGTGTGCTGACTGTGGGTCTCGATTTTCCATCCGTTGATTACCATCCCTACTCAACCCATTTCGCGCTTCTTGGTGCCAAGGTATTTATCGTTGAAAACCTCAAGGGATTGGATCGACTACCCGAAAAGGACTTTTCTCTTTGCGCCCTCCCCTTGAAGCTACGGGGAAGGGATGGCAGTCCGGTTCGGGCCGTCGCGTTTTGGTGAAGACTTCCCAATCGTTTACGGGCCAACAGTAATTGATTTTGTTTTTTTTTGGTTTGTGAATCAATTAAAAAT
>CAWUOD010000077.1:0-9495 GCA_963923115.1 uncultured Singulisphaera sp. | reverse complement strand
GACGCGATCTATTGCTCCCACAATTTGGAGCACTACTACCCCCATGATGTACCCAGGGTACTGGGCGGTTTTTTCCATGTGCTTAAAAGTGATGGTTTTGCCCACATCCGGGTTCCCGACCTTAATGAATTGATGCGGACCGTCGTCGAGCGGAACCTGGACCTGGAGGATGTCCTTTATCAAAGCAGGATGGGACCGATTCTTGTTCGTGATGTGATATATGGATACAGCTCCGAGATCGAGCGTAGCGGTACCGATTTCTATGCCCACAAAACCGGATTTACCCAAAAGTCGCTGGCCAATGCACTACAAAGAGCCGGGTTTCCTCATCTTTACGCGAAGACAGGCGGGCTGGAGGTTAATGCATTGGCTTTCAAGTCGCCTCCAAATCCGACCTGGCATGGCCTGTTTGGTTTGCCGGCTGTCACCTGACTTGCCGTAAAAGCCAATGATTACCTTCAATATTCCCCCCCCTCAAAACTGCTCCGCCCTTTTTGGGTGGAGGCAACAGCGGCGCGCTAAAAGAGCACGATGGGGATATCCCAGGCCTCCCATGGGCCCAAGGACCGGAAAAGCCAAAAAGGTCCGGTCAATTCGGCCCAACTTATGCCTGACCCGCAAACCCGCGAGAACCTGGCGGCAACAGGGATCCTGATCCGCTTTGACGAGGGATCCATCATCATCCGTTAGCCGTCCCGTATCCTAATGAAGGAATGGATCTTTTTTTGGGGAGCGGATAATGGCTTTCACGGAAGGTGAATTGGATCAGTGGTATCAGGTGGCCAAGGATGCGGCCCTTGAAGCTGGCAAAGTTCTTAGGCGCTGGACAGGCCGGTTTTCCGTAAAGGAGAAGGGGCGATTTGATCTGGTGACCGAGGCCGATGTCGAATCCCAAAAAGTCGTCCATGAGTTCCTGATGGGGCGGTTTCCCAGGCACAACTTCCTTGGCGAGGAAGGCGGTATGGAGGAAAAACCTCCCGCACCCGGATCGGCCCCCACCTGGATTGTCGATCCGATCGACGGAACCAGTAACTATGCTCACGACTTCCCGTTTTATTGCACCTCGATCGGATTGATGGCTGATGGGGAGATGGTTGTCGGCGCCATTTACGATCCAACAAGAGATGAACTCTTCCATGCCGCCCGAGGCAAAGGCGCCTGGATCAATGGAAAGCGCATCCAGCCCAGCCTTGCCGAAAAGCCGGAACACTCTTTGGTGACCACCGGTTTCCCTTACAACCTCAACGGCAAGGAAGAACTTCTTGGCTGGTGGGAACATTGGTCGTGGCGGGCCCAGGCTCTCAGGCGCACGGGATCCACGGCCCTGAATCTGGCTTATGTGGCCGCTGGTCGCTGTGATGCTTTCTATGCCCTGGAGGGACACGCATGGGATGTCGCCGGAGGGATGATCATCGTCAAGGAGGCAGGCGCCAAGATCACAAAAGTCAAAGGCGCCCCTTTTGATCCCTTTGTGCCCGACCTTTTGGCGACAAATGGCAGGGTCCACGACGAATTTGTCCGCCAATTTTCCCAAGGCCCCAAAGGGAGACCTTGAAAGAGGGTTTCAGAAAGGCCCGATTGGAGGGTTAGGGATTAGCCATGATCATCCCCCAATATTGGGCCGAAGCCCGCATTCAATTGCGCGACAAACGCCAATCCATCACCCTAAGGCGTTTTGGCTGGTCAGACGAAAGCCAGGAATCCGCACAGGCGCATGCCCAAAAGCGGGTGAATGAGGCATTCGACCAGCTCTCTTCCGGGGAAATGCCAGGAAGACGGGAACTCAAGCGGGCCTACAACGGTTCCGAAGGCGTTCCCATTCGCGAAGAAATTCTTGGCCGCATGGATAATGCGGTGCTCACACGAAACCTCTATGGCGCGACCTGCCTGAACACTCCCGATGTTCTCTTTGCGGATGTGGATACCGAGGAATGGCCGTCCCTGGGATTTTACATCCTCGTGGACGCCATCCTTGTGATTTTGGGGGTTGTTCTTTGTTCCATCCTTTTTCCCAAAATCTGGGCGGTCGGTTTCCTTTTTGCCGCTTTGGGGCCATTTGTCACGAAGCCAATCCACCAATCCTTTTACGCCCAAAGGGGGGGAGCCAAACAGGTTGCCCTGGATCGGATCAGGAATTTTGTGCTGAGACATCCCGAATGGCACCTCCGTGTTTATGAAACTCCCGCCGGGTGGCGAACACTTGCACTGCACCAGACTTTCCAGCCTTCGGCAACCGAGGTATCGGATTTCTTTCATGCGATCCAGGCCGACCCGGTTTATGTTCGCATGTGCAAAAACCAGAACTGCTTCCGCGCGCGGGTAAGCCCCAAACCCTGGCGCATTGGAATCAAATCCCACCTCAAACCGCGCCCGGGTGTTTGGCCCATCCCTCCCGAAAGGCTGCATGATCGGGAGCGCTGGGTGCGGGAATACGAAGCTCGGGCCGAGGATTTCGCATCATGCCGTTTTGTGGAGGAAATTGGCAGTTCCACCATTTCCGCGGAAGCCGAACGGGTTATGACCCTCCACGACAACCTTTGTCAGGCCACTTCGCCCCTGCCGCTGGCCTGAAACCAACAAAAACAGCCTATGCGGGCGATCCCGCGATAACGGCTTCCCTTCAAAAAGACTGGTGGACTTTGGCAAACCGGTTTTACCGGAGTGCCCAAAGAGCATAGACTAAGTCTTGATCACAGACGGAAAATGGTATTCCCCACCGGCCGGAAACTCCCATGAAATCCTCCATGACCACTTTTTGTCAAAAGCGAATCCGATCCCTTGCCCTGGCACTTTCCCAATCCAGGCTTGCGGCGTGCCTCAAAAAGCAAACCAGGGTTTGGAGTATGTTGGGTCTTGTGGTTGTTTTGGCGGCCACGCAACCCGACAACAGGCCCCTTGGCATGGTCCGGGCTGACGGTGCCGTCACGACGAAAAAAATCTTTGAACAGTACGATGCCGCTTATCTTTCCGGGGCGCAATCGGGTTGGTTCAGGACCCGTGTTGATAAAAAGTCCGGAGGCGAGGGCGAGGCGTTTGTCACAACCCTTAATATGAACCTTCAGATCAAGCGCTATGGAAGCGTGGTCTCCACACGAATGGACACTTCGACCACCGAGGATTCCCAGGGAAAAATCCTGGCGATGACCCTGACCCAGCACCTTGACATGGGAGAGGCCCTTACCACCGCCCGCATCGAGGGCAGCAAAATGTTTGTGAAGGCTCCGGGCGCCCAAGCCGAGCGAGAGGTCCCTTTTGATCCCGAGGCCATTGGCCCCCGCAAACAGGAGGCCCTTCTGCGGGAAAAGAAACTCAAACCGGGCGAATCGGTCAAATACAAGTCGTTCGAGGCGAGCCTCCTCATGGTCACCAATATCGAGGCAAAGGTCCGCCAGATGGAGGACATCGATGTTTTCATTGTGGACAAGGACGATCCCTCCAAAGTCGAGCGAAAAAATCGGAAACTTCTGCGGATTGATGTGATCCCGGAGCCCATCAAAATCCTGGGGACACCATTGCAACTCCCTTCCCAGGCGATTTGGGTCGATGACAACTATGAAACCCTCCGGTCCAAAACCGAAATGCCCGGCATGGGAATCCTTCACCTCTTCCGCACAAGCAAGGAAGCCGCGACCAAACCGGGCACCGCTCCCGAACTCCTCCCCGACCTGGGAACAGGTTCATCGGTTGTGCTTGCCAAGCGAATTCCCGATGTGACCACCGCCAAAGTTGTGAAATGGAAGTTGACTTTGCCCGATGAGGAAAATCCCGCGGCCGCTTTTGCCCAGGATGACCGCCAAATCGCGGGTCCAACCGATCGCGGATCGTTTGTGCTCACGGTGAAATCCGGCCGCGACGAGAAAACCGAATCCAAACCCGTCGGGGAAACGGGGGAATTCAAAGAGGCCTGCTACTATCTTGACAGCGATGATGCCACCGTCCGCGGCCTGGCTATTTTGGCCGTGGGAAAGGAAACCGATCCCTGGCAAAAAGCGATGAAAATCGAACAGTTTGTCAACAAAAAGATGAAGACCTCAAGCGATGTCGGTTTCGCCACCGCGTCCCAGGTCGCCAAAACACTCACTGGCGATTGCCGCCAACACGCGATGCTGGCCGCCGCGATGTGTCGGGCGGTTGATGTGCCCAGCCGCACGGCCCTTGGACTCGTTTATGTCGATCAATCCAACCAGGCGATCCTCGGCTTCCATATGTGGATGGAGGTTTTGGTGGATGGGAAATGGCGCGGGCTTGATCCGATCTTTGGCCTCAAGGGGCTCACACCCGGGCACATCAAGATCTGCGACCACTCATGGAAGAATACCCAAACCCTCGCCCCCCTGTTGCCTGTCCTTCGGGTGATGGGCAAATTGCAGGCTCAAATTCTGGAAGTCGAATAGGAGTCAATCATGTTCAGAAAACTTTGCGGATGTCTTTTGGTTGCCTTGACGGGGATTTCTGGCGCCATTCAAGCTATCGATGACTATGTGCCCGGACCGGACTCGGCTCCCCGGGAAGGGGTTCCCAGGGGAAAGATCGAGAAATTCACCCACAAGAGCGAGGTGTTTCCCGGCACCGAACGGGAAGTGATTCTTTACATCCCCGCGCAATACGATGGATCGACGCCAATTGCCAGCATGGTCTTCCAGGACGGCGCGGCCTATGCCGATGAAAAAGGACAATTCCGCACCACGATCGTTTTTGACAATCTGATCCACGAGAAGAAAATCCCGGTGATGGCGGGTATTTTCATCAATCCGGGAACAATCAAGGCGACCAAGCCCGGCGCCAAGGACATTTCCAACCGCAGCTTCGAATACGACACCCGTTCGGCCCAATACGCGACTTTTCTCGAAAAAGAGATCTTCCCCGAGGTGCAAAAACGGGTGAAACTCAAAACCGATGCGGCCAGCCGTGGTATCTGCGGGATCTCCAGCGGTGGCATTTGTGCATTTACCGCCGCGTGGGAGCGGCCCGACATGTTCTCCAAGGTGCTAAGCCACATAGGCAGTTTCACCAACATTCGGGGTGGGGACGCCTATCCCGGCATCATCCGCAAAACCCCGAACAAACCGATCAGAATCTTCATGCAGGAAGGTTCCAACGACCTCGACAACGAGCATGGCAACTGGCCACTTGCCAACCGCTCCATGGATGCGGCGCTGCGCTTCAGGAAATATGACGCCAAGTATGTCGAAGGCGATGGCCGCCACAGCGGCAAGCATGGCGGGGCGATTCTCCCCGAGTCCCTCATTTGGCTCTGGCGGGAATAACTTGTAAAAGCCATTTTTTTGTCTTTAAATCCAATCAGCCATAACAAAAAAACGCGCCAGATTTTTCTGGCGCGTTTTTGTTTTCAGAACCTTGTCCAAACCAGACTACCGGGCGATGCGCAGGCCACCACCCTTGACCGTCGCTTCGACCTCGGCGGCGGTCACCCATGCGAAGTCACCTGGGATCGAATGTTTGATCGCGCTCATCGCGATGCCCCAGTCGAGTCCCTTTTGGTCATCGCCGTCGAGCATTCCGTGGATCAGACCCGCGGCGAAGGAGTCTCCGGCGCCAAGACGGTCGACGATCTCGACCTCGAAGGTCCTTGTGCTCAAAACTTTTTCGGGGGTCCAGAGGATCGCCGTCCAAGTGTTCTTCCAGACCAGGGGATTCTCGCGGAGAGTGATGGCAATCTTTTTGGTGCCAAATTTCTCGCTGACCTTGGCCGCCGCCTCCTCGTAGGAGTTCCCCTTGATGCCGAAGACTTTCTCGATGTCTTCCTCGGTGGTGATGAGTACATCGCAGAACTTCATCAGTTCGGACATACACTTTCCAGCCTCGGCTCCGGTCCAGAGCTTGGCCCGATAGTTGAGGTCGTAGCTGACCTTCAGACCATGGCGCTTGGCCGCGGCACAGGCTTCATGGGTCGCCTCGGCGGCAGAGGCCGACAAAGCGGGTGTGATACCCGTGACATGAAACCATTTCGAGCCGGGCATCACCTTGTCCCAGTTGACCATTCCGGGCTTGATGGCCGCGATGGCGGAATTTTTCCGGTCATACAATACGCCGGAGGCACGGGGGGCCGCCCCAAATTCGAGGAAGTAGAGACCAACCCGGTCATCGGGGGTGAAAAGGACATGGCTCGTGTCCACTCCCCCCTCACGCGCATGGTTGGCCACGAGACGGCCGAGGGAATTGTCCGTCAAACGGGAAACCCATGCCGTTTTGCGCCCCAAACGGGCCACGCCCACGGCCGTGTTCAGCTCCGCTCCACCAATCTTGAGATCGAGACTGCGAGCCTGCTCCAGACGATGAAACGCCGGGGGGGCAAGACGGATCATCGACTCGCCGAATCCGATAAGATCATAGGACATCAAAATACTCCCTAAACAGAGTCCTGAAAGAGGAAAAAGGCCGCATGGCCCTTGAAAACCGGCGCGCTCGCCGGGTTCAGGCCGTTGGGTTGGTTTTGGGATCGGGCTATTTGTTTTTGGCGCGCCATCCATCGACGATGGCTTTATATTTCGCCGCGGTCTCCCGGATCTTTGCCATATCGCCCGCCGCGAGCGCCTTGGGATCGATCAGCATGCTGCCCATACCCAGGCAACACGCCCCCGCGTCGAGGAATTTCTCGGCGGTGGTCGTATCCACACCACCCGTGGGCATCATCCTGACCTGGGGCAAGGGACCACGGATCGCTTTGAAATATGCGGGGCCGACGATCTCCGCGGGGAAGATCTTCACGATGTCCGCCCCCGCCTCATAGGCGGTGAGGATTTCCGTGGGGGTGAAAGCGCCCGGCATGGACAGCTTGCCATAACGGCGGGCCATGGCGATCACTTCGAGATTCAGCGTGGGGGAAACAAGGTATTCCGCCCCGGCAAGAATGGCGGCGCGGGCCGTCTCGGGATCGAGAATTGTTCCCGCCCCAAGGAGGATCCGATTGCCAAGCTCGCGCTTGACCGCCTTGAGAACCTCAAGGGCGTCGGGAACCGTGAAGGTGATTTCCGCGACATCAATCCCGCCATCGGCGAGGGCACGACAAACTTCGACGAGCTGACTCCCGTCGTTGGCCCGGACCACGGCCACGATGCCACAGTCCAGCACCCGTTGCATCATCTTTTCGCGGCTCATCATTCGCTCCATTTCAGTCGTTTTGCCAATTGCCTATTGTCTGATTTTGCGCCGATGTTGCCAGTTCCCAATGGGTGAAAAGCCGACTACTCTCCCCAAACCAGAATCTCGGAAATTCCCGAACGCGCCTCGCCTTTGTGGGTGAAGACGACCCGGATTTTCCGGACGGTCTGGGGCTGGAAACGGATTTCGTTCCATTGGCCACCCGCGGGCTGAAGGGGATCGGAAATGGCCATCTCGACAGGCTTCCATTGGTCCCCATCCATTGTCTCGACCCTCATCGCTGTTGGAGCCTGGACGCCACCACGATCATCAAATATCGCGATCTCCACCCGACCGACTTTTGTCGGGCGGGAAAATTCCAAACCAACCCAATCCTCTTTGGATTTGCTCGTGTAGGAGGTCCAGCGATTCCTTGGATTTACGCCAAACTGGACCAGGCCATCATTGATCTCCTCCACCTTGTCATAAGGCGATGTCATCGAAGCGGATGGTTTGGGGAATTCCTCTCCGGGTTTTCTTTGGGCAAGATTCCCGTCAGGAAGTCCGGGAAGCTGATAAGCGCCCTCAAGCGGCCCCCACAATTCCCATTCGGCGATCCCGACGCGCTTGCCGGCCTGGGGAACAAGCTCCAAACGAAACTCCCTTGCCGGGGTCGCAACAAGGGGGATGGTTGTGGCGCGCCGCCCCAGGGGATTTGGGCTCTCGGCCAAAGTTTTCCACGCATTTCCATCGCGAACCTGAACGCGGACCAACGCGGGCGGAGCAACTCCATCCTCCTCCAGAAAATAGACTTTCGTTTCCCGAATGCCCCTGGGCATACCCAGGTCGGTGGAGATCCATTCCGGCCTGGAGGCGTCAGCCGACTCCCCCACCCAGCGATTGACCGGAATGGGCGAGTACCAATATTGCCCATCGAACGCCTTTTGCAACATGGTTCCGGGACGGGTCGATGAAGCCCGTGGCCTTGGAAAATATCCACCATCATTGAGGGACGCGTAATTGGCCATGGATGGGGAGCCTCCGGTTTCCCGTGGCTCGAGTGTGAATCGTAGCTTTGCCAGGTCCTTGCTTTTGGCGACCACTTTTCCATCGACCAAAACGGCCAGGCCCGCGAACACCCCATATTGACGACCATATTTGTCCCATATAACGCTGATCGTGTGCCCTTTCATGGGGACGCCATCCAACGCGAAATAATCCCATGAGGGGGGCGCGAGCGGATCGATGACAACCTCGTTTCCATCGCCTGGCTGGATCCCGGCCAGGCCGGTCACGACCAGGTCGTTGTAGGACGAATGAAAATAGTGCTCGCTGTGGCCGGGGGCGTCGTGTCCCTCGAAGGATCCATTGAAGGGATTGGCCGCCTCGGCAATATAGGGTTTCCCTTGTTTGCGATGTGTTTTTGTGTAAATTTCAAAAAGCCTGAACCAATCGGCTTTTGTCACGACGGTTTCCCGTTCCTCGCGGAGATGGCGCCCCAACGCGACCAGAGTCTGACTCGTGGCATAGGGCCAACTCTGGCCGCTCCACCAGCAACACCACTTCTGAAGGAGAAACATCGGATCGCGCCGCTCGACCGTGGTCGGTCCAAATTCCGAGAAGAAAAACTGGGGATCCATGAGGAATTTCCAGGCCGATTTGTGCCTGGGGGATGCCATGCCAAATTGCCAGGGGACAAACCCGTGCAACTCCCTTCCGTGCGGACTCCCCTTGAATTTGCCCGACTCATGGGTGAGGGTTCCCGCGGCGACTTTTACCCCTTCATTTTCCTCATCCCGCAAAAATCGCGGGAAGAAAAACTGCCGTTCGGGATCCCAAAGGCTATCGAGGGTTTTTGATCTCAACTCCGCCGCCTTGGTCTCCATCGCCTGCGCCTCATCGGGTTTTCCCAATAGGCGCGCCATCCGGGCCAACGCCCGCTCATCGGCCCACATATAGGCATTGATCGTTGGACGGAGGGCCGGGGCGCCACGAAGGATGTCCCTGGTTTGACGGCTCTGGATATTGAACTCCATTCCGTCATCATGGCCCGTTTGCCAAAAAAGCCCCTTTTCAGGCACATAATGACGCTTTTCCCAACCCTTTAGATTATCGAGCAGTCCCGGATAGACTTCGGCCACCGCGTTTTTGTCCGGATGGACGGCGTGAACGCCCCAGGTCGCATCGGCCAACCATGTGGAATAATTTCGTGGCTGCGCCCCGGGAACCCTCATCCAATATTTCGCGTAGTCCCATGCGAACCTTGGGTCCCTAAGCCACCGGACCTCCGAGAGTTGAAGGCCCGCGGGACAACTGATCGCCCCATATTGGCCCGACCAGAAGGGCCGATCCATGAACCTGTCTCTTATACACATCTCCGAGCCCACGAGACCA
>CAWUOD010000076.1:0-9527 GCA_963923115.1 uncultured Singulisphaera sp. | reverse complement strand
TAAAAGAGATCGCGGAATTCGCCGTCGATGCGGCGCTTGCCCGGGAGCATCCCCGCGCCGAAAAATACCTCGGCTGGCCGATCCTGTTGGTTTTGGTGCTGGAGGGGTAAGGGTTTTTTAACGGCTTTACAGTAACCGGGAGGGTCCCGGAGATTTGACCATGATTGACACGCCCGAATTCATCCATTCCGATTCGGAAATTCTGGGCGGTGTTCCCGTTTTTGTGGGAACCCGTGTGCCGTTTCGTGCTTTAATCGATTATCTTGCCGAAGGCCAGAACCTCCCACAATTCCTGGAGGATTTCCCATCGGTCACCAAGGAACAGGCCGTTGGTGCATTACATCAAATGGGTCGGCTTGCCGTTGGCAAATTTCCCAAATCCTAAGGACCGACGCCTGCCCGGTACGAGCGGACGATTTCCGCCTCGGGCATGATTTTGTAGAAGGGGTCGAGCGGGAAGCAGCCGGAGATCATCCCCTTGCGCGGGGCGGTGGTGCAATCGGAAAAGGTGCGGCAAATCCGCTTGCGGTCGAGACCACGGCCCGAGAGGAAATCCGCAGGCAATTCGGGATACGCAAGAATCATCCGGCCAAGACCGATCATGTCGGCCATCCCCGAGCCGACGACCGCCTCTCCCACCTGGGGGAGCCAATCCTGCAGGAAGGAATAGCCCGAGCCGACGAAGAGGAGTTCGGGCAAAAGCTCCTTGAGCTTGGCCGTGGCGCTCACCTGGCGTGCGACGCCGACACACGGATCTTCGGGAGGAAGGTAGCCATCCGAAGGGGGAAATTGCGCGGGGCGCTGGAGATGGGGCGTGTAGTAGGGGCTTCCCGCCGTGGTGCAGATCCAGGTGATCCCCAGATCGCGACACGCCTCCAGAAAACCGACCGTCTCGGTCAGGTCGATCCCCCCATCGGCGCGCATGGGGCCAAAAGCCAGGTCATAAATCTCCGGGTCGCCATCGGGCACACCGACGCGGTCGGCGCCGGGCTTGTGGGGGATGGTGTCGAAGATGCTCAGGCGCACACCCATGCGAAGGCCCGGCGCGTTGGCCCGGATCCCCGAGACGATTTCGCGCAGGAAACGCATCCGGTTTTCGAGCGAACCGCCAAACTTGCCGGGGCGGTGGCGCGCGGCGAGAAGCTCGTGCCCCAGATAGCCGTGGCAATGTTTGAGGTCGACGAAATCGAACCCCGCCTTTTGGGCGCGGATAGCGGCGGTGACAAAGTCCCCGATCAGCCGTTCGAGATCGGCGTCAGAAGCCATATGGTCGGAGCTTTGGATGTTGTAGCGGCGGTCGAGGATCGGATTTTCCAGAGCGCAAAAGGGCTCGAAGCGGTCCTTTTTGTTGGGACGGGCGAAGCGCCCCGAATGCGTAAGCTGGAGCCCCACGACCAGATCATCGGCCGTGCCAAAGGCCGAGCGGTGTTCCTCGACCATCAGCTTGCGGAGATCCGCGATGGAAGGAAGATTGGCATCGGAAAGGACGAGCTGGTTTGGATTGGCGCGGCCATCATGGCGGACGGCCACCGCCTCGGTCCCCCAGATCAGCTTGGAACCCGAGGCGCCAAAGCGTTTCCAGCGCCTGATGGTCAGGTCGGTCGGCTTGCCATCCTCAGTTGCGTCCCACCCCTCCATCGGAAGGATGGCGAAGCGGTTGCCTATGCGCCGCCCATCATGGGTGAAGGGGTGGCCGAGGATCCCGTTGGGATCGGCCTGTTCGGGGATGGCGGGGAGGGGAGCAAAAGAGGATTTTGCAGAGGGATTTTGTGAAACAATCGCCGGGCCGGAGGGAGTGATCAGCCGGGCCTGGAGCTCCGAAGCGGTCTTGAGCGTGGCGATGCGGCGGTATTCGCTCATGAGCAAAACTCGGCAAATGGGGCAAGCCGATCCCAAAGCTTTGCCAGGATCATCAGGTCCGATTCGGAACGCGCAACCGCGCCGGGCGCCGGACGGTCGTCGTGAAGCCAACCCCGAATTCGCCAGAACTGGATGGCGGAATGTTTGTAGGCGGGGACGGGATCGCGGAAGGCAAAAGCGCCCAGCGCCTGGAGCGCGTCGTTGAGCTCGTAAAACCGGACATCACCGACCAGCCACCACCGGTCCCGCAACGCGAACAGGTCCGGCGCGAACGCGGCCAGGCCGAGGAGGTAGTCGCTGCCGTAGATCACCATGTCGATGGCGAGGTCGTTGCCTGTGAATAGTTTGAAATCGGGACGGACCCTGTCGCGCAGAACGAGGCGCTCCCATTCGGGGATGCGGGAAAGGGAAGAGTGCTTGGCGCCTTGAAGGGCGGGAATGGCCAGGAGCCCCTCGAACTCGGCCAGGGTGAAGATCCGGCCAAAAGGAACAAACGCCTGGGACAGCTCGAAGCCGTAAAAGGCGTCGGAGTATTGGGCGAGGGTTTCATGACCCCGGACGAGCGCCTCACCTTGTAGCGTTCCCATGCCGTGGCTGGGGAAGAGGATCGGGATGCCGCCATGGTTTTGGATCTCTTCCATGGCGCGGCCATAGGCACCCGGATCAAAAGCCGAACCGGGGGCATCCCCCAGATAGGCCCCGGCGACAAACCGCACGCCGCGCAGGTGGTCCCGTACCTTGCCCAGGATGTCGGTGCGCTGTTCCCTGGAAAGGAGATTGGCGTGGCCTGTGTCCATGTTGATGGCGGGAACCATCCCCAAGCTGACAATTTTTTCCAGCTGGGCAAAATAGGGGGCCCACTGAATGCCCGATGGTGTCCAGGGGAGGAGCGCCGCGACGATGGAATGGATAGCCCGTTTGGGCCGGATCATGGATTCAGGGGAAGGGAAAAATTGGTCGTTGGCTGGAATTTCGGACGGATCGAAAAGAGGGGAGGAGTTGGACATGAGGTTGTCCCAAATGCAAGACGCGGACCAACTTGGGCCCGCGTCATGATGTTTAAAGTGCCGGAGACAGGACTTGAACCTGCACTTCTATACAGAAACCAGCCCCTCAAGCTGGCGCGTCTGCCATTCCGCCACTCCGGCAGGAGTATCTACCTATTTTGAGCCATGTTCCCGGGAAATCAAGTACCGGGATGGGAATTTGGGCAGGGGAAATCCAATGGGGAACGGATAACTCCAACCGACATTGGGTTTAGGCTCAAATGGAGCAGTTTTCGCCCCCCCCATGATCCCGATTTCGCTATCCCGATTTCGCTCTTTCGGCCTCCGCCGGGCCAATTGGACCCAAAAAAGCACCCCCAAGCGCCTTTTTTTGCCCTAACTCCTGTTTTTGCCTGTCTCTCCTGGACCATAAAGCATCCAGTAGACCACAGGCACCAATATCAGGGTAAAGGCGGTCGAAACCGTCAGTCCCAAAATCAGCGACCAGGCCAACCCGGAGAAAACCGGATCGAGCGTGATCGGCCAGGCGCCCAACATCGCCGCCGCCGCGGTCAAAAGAATCGGCCGGAAACGAACGGCGCCCGATTCGATGAGCGCGTCCTTGAGCGACGCACCCCGATCACGGACATGCTGCACAAAGTCAAGCAGCAGGATCGCGTTGCGATCGGCGATCCCCGCCAGCGCGATCATCCCGATCATGGCGGTCGCGGTGAAATAGACCGGGTTGGCATGGCCGCCCATGGTGTTTCCCACCACGAGGTTGAGGATCCAGAACCCTGGCATGATACCGATGATCGTCAGCGGAATGGAAATCATCTGGACAAGCGGGATCAGATAACTCCCTGTTTGGTATACCATCAGGATATAGATCAGAAGCATCGCTCCTCCAAATGCCAATCCAAGATCCCGGAAGACATCGAGCGTGATTTTCCATTCCCCTTCGCCCGACCAGACAACTTCCGATCCATGAGGAACGGGGCTCTGGTGAAGCCGGGACATCAGCCCAAGGACCGCTTCCACCGGGGTGACCCCAACCGTTTCGGCGGTCACATAGGCGACCCGCTTCTGGTTCTTGTGATAAATCGTCTGCTCGGCGGGTTGCTCGACAAATTTGCCCAACTCCCCAATGCGCAGGATCTCCCCCGTGGGCGATTTGACACCCAATCGGGCCAGGTCACCCAGGTGCGTGCGCTGGTCCTGGGGAAGCTGCATCAGAATCACCAGCGAGTTGAGCTCACGGGGAATGTGGCCGGCGCCTGTGCGGAAATCTTTTGGATCCCCTTCGCCTGGTTTCATCCCCTGAAGTCCAACCCTCAGGGTATTCGAGATCTGCTCGGCGGTGATACCGGAAAGTGAGGCTTTTTCCTTGTCGATCACAAAGACATGGCGGGGTCTGGGCGTCTCGAAAATATCATCCCGATCGCCCACGCCCGCTTGCGCCGCGAAAAGCCCGCGAAGGTGGCCGACATCCTGGCGCAAATCCTCATAAGTTGATCCGTTTTTGGGATAAACTTCCGCGACAAGCGTGCTAAGCACGGGTGGACCGGGGGGAACCTCGACGATTTTAATCCGCGCCTCCAGCCCCTTGGCGATCTCCTCCAGACGGTTGCGCAATCGGAGGACGATCTCGTGACTCTGGTGAACACGGACTTCCTTGGGAAGGAGGTTGATCCGCAGATCGCCCCGGTTGGGCTCCCGCCTCAGGTAATAGTGGCGAACCATGCCATTGAAATCGATGGGCGAAGGCGTTCCCGAAAAACTCGAAACCATGCGAACTTCGGGCGCCTTGAGGATTTCACTGCCAAGCGCATAGAGCGCCGCATCGGTCCGTTCCAGAGTGCTCCCATCGGGCAGATCGACCAACACCTGAAACTCGTTCTTGTTGTCAAAGGGGAGCATTTTTAGCGGCACAAGTCCCAAAAGGGGAAGCACCATCGAAGCTCCAAAGAGGACCGCCG
The DNA here is from genome assembly GCA_963923115.1 of uncultured Singulisphaera sp. Lineage (GTDB taxonomy): Bacteria > Planctomycetota > Planctomycetia > Gemmatales > Gemmataceae > SYLG01. Next base: position 4,702 of record CAWUOD010000076.1, on the reverse strand, counting down.
TGAAACCGATCAGGCCCCACGCCGCCAGGCGCGATTCCATGAAAGGAGTCATGATCCCTTTATAGATCCGGTATGTCATGGTTTTGGTCGGCTCTTCGGGTTCGTGTCCTCCCTTGCCATAGATACCCTTGAGGGCGTGATATCCCAACCAGGGTGTCACGGTAAACGCCACGACCATCGACATCAGCATCGCGATGGGCACATTGAGCGCCATCGGTCTCATATAAGGCCCCATCATCCCCGTGATAAACATCATCGGGAGAAACGAAACCATCACGACAAGGGTCGCCACAATGATCGGCGGACGAACCTCGTTGACCGCCGTGAGCACCGCCTGGAGCGGGGGCTCGCGCATCATGGCAAAATGCCGGAAGATGTTCTCGACATCGACAATCGGATCATCGACCACCAGACCCAGTGCGAGAATCAGGGCAAAGAGAGTCACGCGGTTGATCGAATAGCCCGCGAGATAGTTGATCAAAAGTGTGAGCGCAAAAGTGAGCGGCACCGCCGTGACCACGATCAGGGCTTCGCGCCAACCCAGGCTGAGCATGATCAGGGCCGAAACGATCAGAATCGCCAGGACCAGTTCATGGATCAGTTCGTTGACTTTTTCGTTGGCGGTTTCGCCATTGTCGCGTGTGACAACCGCGTGAATATCGGCGGGGAGAAGATTGGCTTTCAAGTCTTCGAGCTTGGCCTCGATCGCCCGGGCCACCGCGACGGCGTTGGACCCCTTGCGCTTGGCGACACCCACGGTGACCGAAGGAAAATCGCCTGTTGCCGATACACCCTGCGGAAGGTTTTCTGCGGCGGGACCAAAACGGATGCGAGTCAGGGACGAAGGCTCCTCGGGTCCATCGCTCAACTGGGCGATCTCGCGCAAATAGACCGGCTTGCCCGCGAATACCCCCACGACCAAATTGCCCAGCTCGCGAATTCCCTGAATAAAGGGACCACTCTCGACAAGGATTTCGCGATTGTCGGACTTGAGCGTTCCGGCATGGAGATTGACATTGGCTCCGCGCAGGATCCGGTCCACATCCAGAATCGCGACCTGGCGTGAGGTCATCTTTTCGGGTTCGAGAACGATCCGGATTTGTCGCTTGCGTCCCCCGGCGATTTCGGTGCGCGCGGTATCGGGAACGCTTTGCATGGCGATCTCGACCTCTTCGGCGACCCGTCTCAGGGCAAAATCGTCCGCCTTTTCGCTCCAAAGAGCGATATTGACCAGCGGAACATCATCGATCTCGATCGGCTTGACCACCCAACCCGTCACCCCGGGAGGGACGACATCGGCATTCATCATGATCTTGTTGTGAAGCTTCACCAGCGAAAGTTCGCGGCTCTCGCCCACATAAAAACGGACCGTCACCACCGAGCCACCAGGCCGCGACATCGAATAGACATATTCGACACCATCGATCTGGCTCAAAAGGCGTTCGAGCTTCGACGAGACAAGCCGCTCGACCTCTTCGGCGCTGGACCCGGGCATCTGGATATGGATGTCGGCCAACGGCACAACGATTTGTGGCTCTTCCTCACGGGGCGTGAGAATCAGCGCCGCCGCTCCACAAGCGAGCATCACCAGGATCAGCAGAACCGAGAGGTTTCCCTCCAGGAACGCGGCGACAATCTTGCCGACAAAACTGTCATCGCCCTGAAGGTGTTGTTTTTTGGACATGGCTGAAGGTATCCGGTTGGGCTTTGTTTGGTTTTAGTTTTTGGGAAGGGCGACGGATTCACCCTCGGCGAGGCCCGAAAGGATCTCGACAAGGTCGCCGGAAAGGGCACCCGTGCGCACAAAGCGCCTTTCCAGATGTCCCTTGTTGTCGCTTACATCCACCAACTCAAGCTGGCCTGTCTGACGGACGGCCCTGGCCGGAACCCAAAGACCGGTCGCATCCCCTGTGGAAACACCCAGCCTCGCGAACATTCCGGGAAGCAGCGGCCTTCCATTGTGTTTGGGAAGGGTCAGCTTCACAAGGACCGAACGGCTCGACTGCTGGGCCTGGGGGACGATTTCCCGAACCGTCGCGCGCGCGTTCAGTTCGGCCGCATCGATCTGAAACGAAAGTTCCTGCCCGACACGGACCAGATGGGAGATGCTTTCGGGAATGTTGATGTGCAGCTCCAGATCCATCGGATCGTAGACCAGCAAAAGAGGTTTGCCCGGCGCGGCCAGATCGCCCGGATCGACAAAACGGTCGGCCACCACGCCGTTGGTCGTTGCGAGAATCCTGGTGTAGGTCTGCTGGATCGCCAGGCGGCCAATCGCCTCCTTGGCGCGAATGACCTGGGACTCGCCCACCTTGAATCCGCCTTCGACTTTGCTGTATTCGATGGCGCTGACCGCGCCCGTTTGCCTCAGGGTCCGCAATCGTTCGAGTTCCGCCCGGCGCGTGACCAGATCGGCTTCGGCGGCGGTAAGCGATGCGGCGGCCTCACGCTCCTGGGCCATGATTTCACGATCATCGAGGATGATCAGGGTGTCACCTTTTTTGACCCGGTCGCCCGGTTGCACTTTCACCTCAAGGACCGATGCCAAAAGCTGGCCGGCCACTTCGGTCCTGCGGCGGGGTTGCACACTCCCGACAGCGATGATCACCTCGGGCGATTTTTTGCGCTCCACCTTCACCAGGGCGCGCCCATCAGCCTTCTCCCGGGGAACCTCATGTTCACCTGGCGGGACCTTTGAAATAAAGGCGCCTCCCATCCAGGCGAGCAAAAAGCCCAACCCGACCAGAGACACCAGCGCGGTGCCCAGGGTTTTGATCGTTGCGAAAATACCTTTTGGTGAAGACATTTTAGATCCTTTTCAATCCTTCTTGTCCGGTTGGGCTCCTGGCTTTTCCCAGGTTTCCTCCAAAAGGTCGGAGCCTGTCGGAGGAGGTGTTGAAGCGTCGTTGGAAAGATCCGACCGCGACCGCGGTCCGCAGCTTCCGCTCATTCAGGTGTTAAATCCCATGGCCGGGAGGATCCACATCTGAAGAACAAACCAGGCCGCCAAAAGGATCAGGGGAAAGAGGGCTTCCACGACTTGTCTCCGAAGATTTGCGAAAAGGGATCCGTTCATGACGACTGGGTCTCCGGAAAGAGGAGAAGAATCAGGCCCCCCACCGCGCCCAGCACACCCCAAAATGGGGCAAGGGCAAATGCGAGGACGGTTCCGGTGACCGCGAAGGCGCCAGCCGTGATCACCACCGCCCGGTGAATATTCCGGGCCCGCGAACCCGGGGTGGAGATCTTGCAGGGAGTGCTCATGGGTTGTCCTCCGGTCATTTGGTCTGGACTTTCTGCCGCATTTGGGCAGTGTTTGGCGCCAAAAAAAATGCGCCTACTTTGTCACTTCCTCCTGTTTGATCCACAATAAACCAAAAGGTTACAAGGGTGCAGAAACAAATGGGGAATTCTCCTGAAAATCAAGTGGGGAATTCTTCCCGGGATCACCATAAAACCATAGGGAACCAAGTTTTATGGAATTGCCGTGACCGCCCCCCTCCCAAATCCTGCCTTTGACGAAGCAAGTTGGCTCGGGAAAGCCCAAACGGGCGACTTCTCCGCCTTCGAACAGCTCGTCGGGCATTTCCAGGACCGGCTTTACCGCCTGGCCCGGCGCATCACCGGAGTCGACCAGGATGCCGAGGATGTGGTCCAACAAACCTTTGTCAGCCTGATCGAATCGATCGAGACTTTTCGGGGGGATGCTTCGCTTTGGACCTGGCTGGTGCGGGTGGCGACCAACCACGCCCTCAAGATCCTTCGCAAAAAGCGGGGCCTGCCAATCGTTTCCGGTTCAATCGCCTCAAAATCGGGCCATGACGGGGGTTCTGGTGCGAACGATAGCGACGAGGCGCATGGTCTTCCCCACCCGGAATTCATCGCCGAATGGCGGGCGGGGCCCCAGGAACTGGCCCAAAACGCCGAAATCCAAAAGTTGATCGATGCCGAAGCGGCCAATCTCGCCGATATCTATCGGGTGGTTTTTCTTTTGAGGGATGCCGAAGGATTATCCGTCAGGGAGACGGCCCAGGCTCTGGGGATTTCCGAGTCGCTGGTGAAGGTTCGGCTGCTACGGGCCAGGCTCCAGCTCCGGGAACGACTCACCCGGGTGTTGGGGGACGAAGCCAAACGGATCCTTTCGGATCATAGCCATGGATAAAAAATGGGGCCTACGGGAAAATTTTGTAACCCCGGCGGCCGTTCGTGGATCAAACTTCCATCGGACGGGGAACTGATGCGATGACTTGTGATGAACTCCTCAAAGCACTGAGCGACTATGTCGATGACGCCACGGTTGTCGACATTTACAAGGAATTCGGCGCCCACATGGCCGGGTGCAACCCCTGCACGGTTGTGGTCGACAACATCAAAAAGACGATCCAACTGTTCCAGGAAGGGAAACCCTACCCGATGCCCCAGGCGTTTTCCGATCGGCTGAGAACCGCCCTTAAAGCGCGCTGGGATGCCAAATTCGCCAAAAAAGGATAGGCTCACTCCAAAGGTTTCCCGGAAAACCCGAACATCTTTTGGAGCGCCCCGATGTATCCACGAACAATCGGCTTTGGTATTTTGGGGCTTGGGCTTTTGATCCTGTCGGGGTGTGACTCTTTCAACATTTCCCGGGATGTTCCCGCGCCCGAAGAAATGGAAATCCTTTCGATCGATCCCCACCCCAAAGATCCGGTTGATTCCCCGGAAA
>CAWUOD010000075.1:0-9533 GCA_963923115.1 uncultured Singulisphaera sp. | reverse complement strand
GGCAGCGTCAGATGTGTATAAGAGACAGGGATGAAAAAAGTTCTACAACTTAGGGGGTCTTTTTCGCGTTGGGATTCCGATTCCGGGCGCGGGCTTCCCCCAGGTCGGTCACGGGAACCTTTGTGTCCCAGAATATTCCCTCGTCAAAACCCGTTTGAAGGTGTGATCGGTAAACCGAATCGCCGGGCAAACCCTTTGGAGCTGGAACATAGGCCTTGGACCCCTCAAGGATGACGCGTTCCAGGGCGCTGGGCCCATCTTCGGGATTGGCTTTCGCCAGGATTTTTCCTTTGGTCCCAAAAGGGTTGGTCTGGACCACCAGGACGGTTGACCCCTTTGCGGATTCGGCTCCCTCGATTTGCCCCAAATCCCCGACAGTGGCCCGTGTCAAAACAAATCGCCCCTTTTGATTGGAATCAAAAAAGATCCGTGTCAGCTCTTTTTCGTGCTCAGGCGTGGCGCCTGGTGCGAGAACCACCAAAGGCTGATTCTCGCAGGAGGCGATATTCAAGGCGAGCCTCATGGACACGATGGAAGGCGATACCCGGTTTCCCTTGGTGGATTCCGCGAGAGGGGGGTGGGTTTGCGCGATTTTGTTCATTCCCTCAACCATTTTCGGAGCGGTTCCGAAAACATGATCGGGCCCGCGGTGGACGCGGGTGAGAGGTGTTTTTCCATCACTTGAAAGGATCCCAAAGACGCTGTTTTCCAGATCGCCTGAGCGGGTGGGACCAATGAGCGATTTCAGATAAGCCGCTTCCCTTGCGCTTTCATAGGTCGCGGGGCGGATCGCCACGAAATTCCTGGCGGCGTAAATCACTTCGGGCCTGGACAGGAAACTCCTGTCGCTATGGGTTTTGCCCGGTCACCAAACACCCGATACACCGCTGCAACTTGGTGCGGCGGACATCAGCAGGATGGGTTTGTCTGTTCTTTTGGCTTCAGCCAATCCCGCCTCCAGGTCGGTATACCAGGCGATGGCCTCGGGCAGGGGGTTTGGCGAGGCCTGTAGTTGTGCCTGGTTTTGGGGATCGGGTTTTTCCAGGGGAGGTCGCTCGGGACCGGATCCTTTACCCTCGGGAGCCCCGTTTTTACCCTGGGGGCCGCCTTTGAATCCCTTTCCTTCGGGGCCGTTTTTCCCCATTCCTGAAAAGGAGGGACGGACCTCGTTTCTGGTCAATTCGCCATCGCCATTTTTATCGAGTTTAAGGAGTGATTGGGGCGCTTTTTTGATTTCCTCGGCGGATATTTTGCCATCCTTGTCGAGGTCCAATGCCTCCATGAGGGGATGGGGTGGCATTCCCCCAGGGCCTCCCTTTTTCCCCTCGGTGCCTCCGCCGGGGGGTTGGGCCACAACCCAGACCCCTGTCACGGCCATTGCCGCAAGGATTAGCCACCTGCTCTTGCGCCCCATGTGAGAACTCCTGTTTTGGAAATCCGGTTTGTGTTCAAGGATATCGCAGGGAGAGAGTCATTCCAGTTATTGGTTACTGAACCGTCGGGTTTACCGCCCTGAAAAACAAAAAAAATCCTTGTCAGATTGCGAATGCACTCTGACAAGGATTGGAATACGAAAACCCGGTTTGGGTTTAGAATTCGCGCTTGCCGGTTTTTCCGGGTTGGGGAATGGGGTACTTGCCGTTGGCGTCGGCGCGAACAGGAGCGGGGCTGTTCATGGTCAGCTTGTCGACCTCGCCGCCCAAATCCTGTTCGGAGTTGAGGGCTTCGTCATAGGTGATCACTTTGCCAGAGTGACAGGCCATGCGTCCCATCGCGGTGACAAGGCTGGCTTCGGCGCCACGGCGGGCCTCGTTGTAGGGCTTGTCCTGACGAATGGCGTCAAGGAAATGTTGCCATTCGAGATGGTAGGGATTGGGTTCGTCCTTGGGACCACGCCAAATGACATCGGAGTTGACAAAGTTCTGGCCCTTGAAGGCCCGTGCCTTGGTGGGGAAGTGGCCCGATTGCGAAATGATCGCCGAACCCTTGGAGCCGTGGGCGTAGCTTGCGAATTCCTGATGGCATCCGTCCATGGTGCGTCCTTCGAAGAAGAACTTGGTGCCATCCGCGAAGGTGTATTCCACCGAGTAGGCGTCAAAGTTCTGATCGACATATCCGTCGCGGTAGGTGCGACCGCCGTTGCCTTGGGCCTTGACCGGCCAAGCGTCTTTCATCCAGCAGCTCTCGTCGATGTTGTGGATGTAGAAGTCGCTAAAGCAACCGCCCGCGGACCAGAGGAACCCGTGGAAATTTCGGATTTGCCACTCCAGTTCGTTCATTCCCTTTGGCATTGGCTTGGTGAGCGCGGTGCCAACGGGGCCGTGCATGCGGTAGGCGCGAAGGGTCAGGATGTCCCCGATCAGGCCTTCCTTGATCTTGTCATGGAGTTCCTGGCGGACGGTGCAGTGGCGGCACATGAGGCCGACGCCAACCTTGAGCTTTTTGTTTTCCGACTCGGTTGCCAAAGCCAGCATGCGCCTGGTGGAAGGTCCGTCCACGGTGACGGGCTTTTCCATGAACACATTCACGCCTTTTTGGATGGCGTAGCCAAAATGGGCCCAACGGAACGCGGGCGGGGTCGCGAAAATCGCGATGTCGCCTGGCTTGAGAAGGTCGATGGCGGCTTTGTAGGCTTCAAAACCGACAAAACGGCGATCCTTGTTGGCTTCGAAACGATCCGGGAAAGCCTTCTCCAGTCGGCCCGCGCTCGATTCGAGTCGATCGCTGAACGCATCCGCCATGGCGTGGAGCTTGACCGGGCCGGCTTTTGCCGTGAAAGCGTCGTACACCGCGCCGGTGCCCCGACCACCGCAACCGACCAGGGCGAGGCGAATCGTGTTGTCCTCGGCGGCATAAACGGGTGGGAGTGTCATCCCGGCAAACGCACTGGTCGCGGCTGCTTTTACGACAGTCCTACGCGAAAGCGTTGAGGGTTTGGCGGGAGTGGTCGCTTTCTTCTCTTGCATGACAAAAAGACTCCGGGAGGGAAAAACAAAAAGCGGTGGGGATTAAAATGATCCTACTCCAAACTGGACCGTTTGGTAAGGATTTCAATGGGAAAATTGATCGGCCCGGTCCGTGGGGGTGGACCGGGCCGTGGGGCGCGCCACATTTTATGGCACCGTGTTGATGTACTGTCGTTTGGACAGGCCCGTGGCTTGAAGAAGGAAATTGTAACCAATTCCCGTCTGGTCCTGGCCCACTTTCAGGGCCAGGGCCTGACCCTCCGACTTTCCGCCAAGTGTGCCCACGGTTGTTACCGGAGCAGACCACCCGGCAGGTGTCTGGGCGAGGCGCAGGGTGTACGCGCCCGGGGCGATGGACCCAAAAGTGTAGTTTCCGTTGACATCCGTGGTTGCCTGGCGGGACACCGTTTTGCCATTGGCATCGATTCCCGAGAGGATAACCACAATCCTCGCCAGACCAGGGTCATTGACATCCCTTATGTGGTTGCCAACGATGTCGTTGCCGACAAACCCCTTGATCACGGTGGGTTTGATCAAGGCGAAATTATAATTCATCGCATCCTGTCCGGAGGATAGGCTCAATCCGCTAATCGTGCTGGAATTGACGCTTGAACCACCCGCTGTCCCGCTCATGGACTTGCCATCCATGTACCCGGGAGGCGCCACAATCTGGATTTTGTAGGTGCCGGATTTGAGATTTGGGAAGCTGTAGGAGCCATCGGCAAGGGTCTTGGTGCTCAGGCTGACCGGGCGGCCGACGGTGTCCGAGCCTGTGAGGTTGACAGTGACATTCGCGACACCGGGATCCAGTGTCACGGAATTTGTGGTCGTATTATTGCCATTGCCATTGGACAGGCCCGCCCGGGTTCCATCGTTGTTCTTGTCATTGAAGACAAACCCGGAGACTTTGGCGGGATTGACAAAGGGGAAATCGTACCCTTCCGCGTAATCGGTTTGACCCAGGCGGATATTCTTGACGGAGGCCACGCTCACCGTTCCTCCACAGGTGCCGGCCTTGACTCCCGAGGGGATCATTCCGGTTGGAATCGAGGCGGTCACGGTGTAGTTGCCGGGAAGAATATTCCCAAAACTGTACTCGCCGAAGTTGTCCGTTGTGGAAACGACGGTCACAGGACGGTTCTTGTAATCGATTCCTGTCAGGGTCATGGTGTTGTTGGCCAGGGCAATGTCGGAACCGTCAAAAATTCCGTTGTCGTTTTTGTCCTGGAAAGCCATCCCCACAAGGGCCGCGGGATTGATTTCGTTAAAGATGTATTTTGTGGCGGTTGTTCCCGTGGCCAGGCTGATACCGCTTATGGAGTTGATTGTCGCGGTTCCGCCCGATGTTCCCGCCTGGGCATCCAGACCGATTAGTTTGCCGGCGGCGGCAGTCAGGGTGTAGGTTCCGGGTCGAAGATCCCCAAAGGAGTAGGAACCATCGCCGTTGGTTGTTTTGTCGACATTGACCGATTGGCCCATGTCGTTCACGCCTCTGAGGGAGACCAGGATGCTCCCAAGGCCGGCTCCCGAGACAGTTGGGCTGGAGTAGGAATCCGGAATCATCCTGACCATTCCGGCGAGGCTGGAGGCTTTTAGTTCGGCGAAATTGATGGTGGTGATCGGGTTGTTCCCAAGGGTGACTGTGATGCTGTTGGTCCCAATCGATCCGGGGACCGGGGTGATGTTGTCAATCGTGATCGCGCCATCAATATAACCGGCTGGCTGTTTGGCCCGGGTGATGGTGTAGGTGCCGGGTTCGATGGGCGGAATGGCCCGATAATGATAAACCAAAGCGACTTTCAGCCCCACCGTGGAGGTTGATTGGGTCAGTTCGTTTCCCGGACCGTCGGTGGCGATTCCCACCCGTGAAGACACCGCCAGGGCGACCTGGCTTTTTGTGAAGCAGGCCAGGGAATCGGCTGTGCTAAAGGTAATGGTCTGGGTGCCTGCCAGGGATATGGGATCAAGGGTTTTTCCGGAGGCGCCCCCGAAATCGGAAGACCCGTCATAGGCCCCAAGAGGGATCGTGGAAGTGCCCGGATTCACGGTCAGGTCAAGGGCGGAAAGTCCGGCCACAGTGGCCCGGAAGGTTCCCTTGGGGGTCATCGAGATGGTTTCCGCGATGTTCTCGAGGTTTTCCGCCTTGAAAACGGTCGAGCCGTCGCTGGTCAAAACCAGGTCTACCCGTTCCAGAGTGCCAATCCCCGAATCAAAGCCGGCGAAAGTCAGATCCTTTGCGTAATTGGATTTTCCCGGATTGACTAACTGCTCGCTGCGTTGGCTGTTAACCTGAACAGGCAAGCCATTAAGCCGGTCGAACTGGTAGTTGCCGTTGGCCGTTGTAATGGCGGAGGCCACAAGAGTTCCGTTGTTGTTCCGCAATTCCATGGGGACACCGGCAACGCCGGGTTCCGAGGTTTCACGGATGCCGTTGCCATTTTTGTCGTCGTAGACCGATCCGCCAAGCGATAAAACAGCGGGAACTTTTCTGTCTTCGAGGACTTCAAGGGTGGGTCTTCCGGATGGTCGGAAGCCCCGGCCTTGGGCCAAGCGGGTCTTGTTTACCCGACCGGTTTTGTCCCAAAAAAGGTTCAGAAGATTAAACATGACTGGCTCCTGTCCTGCTCCGGCCCCGCAAGGCTCCTGGAGTCGCGTTTGATGGGCCCTTTTGCGTGTAGCGAATCTGCTGCGCCCCGACCTTTTCCCGGCCGTTGCGATTTTGCCTAATAACGGAATTCCAATCCGAGATTCGCACCCTGGATGAACAGGTCCGCTGTGTTCCATGCGAAAGCCGGGCGGGCCGGGCCCACAAGGGGGCTGGTTGTGGTGGGCGGGAATTGGTTGGGGTTGACCACCGGATCGATAATATTTCCGGGCCGAACCACATTTGACCAATAAAGGAGGCTGTATCCAATGGTGAACCTCCATCGTTGGCTTAGTTGATAGCCGACCTGGAAGTCCAGTTCGGGAATGACCGTGACCTTGGATTGGCTATAGCTGCCGATGTTGGTGGGCATGGCCAACAAGCCACCGTTATAAGAGGTTATTGTGGCTGTGTTGTTGATCACCGTGTTGCCATAGATGTCAACGGTCTGGTTGTTGACACCCACACCCAGCTTGGCGTTCAGGCCGAGATTGAAGCGGCCCATGTAGATGGTGTTGAGGAGGCCAAAATTGGCACCATAAAAGGTGTTGTTAGTGCTAAATTGATCGGACACCAGAAACCCGCTGCCAGCGGGCGCCTGTGAGGAGTTTTTGCTTGAGGCCAGGTTCTCGCTTATGTTCAGGTCCTCGTCAAAGCGCATCCAACGGCCGCCTGTTTGCAGGTCGAGGACATATTTTGGCCGCCGCACCAGGCCCCAGCGAACATTGACATTGGCACCCTGGAAATTGTTGACCGAGTTCACGGTAACCGCTCCGGCCAGGGTTCCGGGTTGATACACCTGCTCCGCCGCGGCCTTGCCGGTGAGCGCGTTGGTGAAGGGGCGACCGACGGTTTGGGTGTTGCCGAATCCCTGGTATACCGTGGTCCAATCCTGTTCCCCAAGGAAGAGGTATTCCGCGTCCACTCCGACCGCGTTCCGTTCCCCAAACCACCATCCCGCCCCAAAGCGACCACCCGGGCGCAGGGCGCTGTTTTCCGGTCCATTTCCATAAGCGACTATGGTTCCCGGTTGTCCCATGGCGCCTGGAACCGGGTCCGCCGCCGAACCGTAACTCACCAAAGGTGGGAGATCCTGTCCGTTGACAAACCAGAGGAGAAGTTCCGCGCTAAAAAAGAATTTTGTTCTTGAGTTGCATCGGCCACCGGAGGACATGTTGGGCATCACACCCATTCCCCATGGGTCGGATCCCTCCATGTAGGCGCCTTCCTGAATCACCATGGCCCCGTCCGGATTTCCACTTGTTCCGGGACCGCTGAGAACCGGTCCCGAAATCGAGGGGCCATTCGAAATGGTGTTTCCGTCGCTTCCCACCACCACGGGAAGAGTTTGGACCCCCATGGCCTCGGCCGAATTGGGATTCATCCAATTCCAAATCCGCGACCCCATGCTGTTGCTTTGTGGTGGGTAAACTATTTGGCCTGAACCGCCGATTGATCCCTGGCTGGGGAGGGTCGTAATGCCGGGAGTTGTGAGCGTGTTGCTGCCCCCATTGGCCTGGATTTGTCCATCCGCCGCCGGCAGGGTCGGCATCCTGCCTGTACCTGGCCCGTTAATTATTACCCCACCCATGGTCCCTGAGCCAACTGCGGAGCCGTTCGTGGATGAGCCAGGTGCCGAAAGGATCTGGGGCGATCCATTTCCGGGAAGAATCGTCGCCCCTGCGTTGGGGCTGGAAATGCTTGGGCCGTTGTTGCGACTCGAAAAGGGTTTGGGTAAGGTAAACCCAAAACCAGAGCCACCCGTCCCGGCCGGTGTCGAGTTTTGGGCTTGAATGATGGCGTCCTGAGGGGCGGATTCCCCGATTTCATTGCCTTTTGTGGAGATAACGGGAGGGTGTTCCGCGGGAAGAAGGCGGGGTGTGGTGCCTTGAACCCCGTTTGAGGAATCCTGGATCGGTTGTTTGCCAACGGAAGGATTATTAGAGGACGCAATGGGAGCAGGATTTCCCACCACGGAGATTTTGGGCTGGGGCAAAGCATATGAGGAAACCGGGCCTTGTCCCCATGCGGCACCGGTGCCGAAAAACAGGCTACCGGCCAATGCTAATTTGAATCGTTTGTTTTTTCTTTTGGCTTGCATGGGGCCGCTCCTGCGATCTGTCGTTGGATCCCTTTTGGGAAACCACGAAAGATAATCCGTCCAACAGGATTCATCGACCACAAATGCGTAAGAGCTTAATTAATCCGAACAATAAGACCAATGTGAATACCAAGCAAAATCAACGCAAGTTGCCCAAATTGCAAGGGGTCGGTTTTTGGACCACAATCCATAAGAAACCGGGCTTGTTTCCTTCCTTTGGCGCACAAAAAAAGGCCCATAATGGGGCCTTGGCAAAAGATATGGGGAAATTTGTCCAGGAAAGGCCGGTTCAACTCAAATTATTTGGCACCCAACAGGAAGAGGGTTCCGCCTTTGTCATCGCGGCGATCCGAGGCAATCAGGACGCGATCTCCGGCAAGAGCCACCGACCCCGCCAGGGGCCCGTCAAGAGTCACCTTTTGAATCAGATTCCCCTTGTCGAGCCCAAGAACATAGAGAGATCCGTCGAGGGAAGGTGCCAATACCTTTTCCGAGACCATCACTGGCGATCCATCGATCCATCCCCCTGTCAGGTAGGACCAGAGTGCCTTTCCGGTTTTTGCGTCCAGGGCATGAACCCGTTTGTCCCGCGCGCCTATGACAATGGTGTTAAGGGTGGTTGCGGCCGATGAGCGGAACTCGGCGGGGCGAACATCGGGTGAATAGGTCCAATCCGTTTTGGCGTCTTTTACCAGGATGGATTGGACTTCCTTGGACATGGTTCCCACATAGAGTCGGTCCCCAAGGATCGAGGCTGATGCTCCCGTTTGGCCATTGAGTGTGACCGAGGCGGATTCCTTGCCTGTCTGGATGTCGATGATGTGAAGCGTGCTATCGCACCCGGCGGCGAAGGTTTTGCCGTTGGCGATGGCGGGAGTGCCATAAAAAGGACCTTCCATGGGGAATTTCCAGCGTTCCTTGCCATTGAGATCCAGGCAATAAAGGCTATTGTCGTGGGTGCCCTGGAGGATACATTTGCCGTCGGTGTTGGCGCCTCCGGTGATTTCTCCCATGGTGTCAAAGGACCACTTCTGGGTTCCTTTGGCTTTGTCGAATGCGATCACTTTGCCATCGCTATCGCCGACCACCACCATGTCACCAACAATGCAGGCCGCCGCCTTGATGGGGCCGGTCTTCGCGGTCCAGAGGGATTTGCCATCGGCAAGATTTACCGCGTGGAATTTGCCATCCAGTGTTCCGATGTAGGCGGTTTTGCCATCATGGACAGGAGTGGCTTCGACCCCATCTCCTGCGGGAAATGACCAAAGGACGGCCAGCTTTTCAGGGATTTTTGTGTCAACCGATGCCGTTTGGGCGGGTGAGCCCCGGAACACGGGCCAGGGGATAATGGCTTCGGCAAAAACACCCCCGCCCAGAAACATGGTCGGGAGGAGGGCGAAGAAGGTCCTGGATTTCATGGCTGAACCTTTGTTCGAGGGGGGTGAGGCACTATTCAAGATTAATTTGAGGGGTTGAAGGTCTTTCAAAAGGCCAGATAGGGGAATTGGTGATTCGGGCCAAAAGGGATCCCAAAAAACCGGACAGCGGAAGGGCCAGGGCAGTACCAACCTTGAACCAAATGGGGTATGGCAGCATGGTCAAATTGCAGATTGCCGCCGCATAGAGGAGACTTGCCACCACAAATCCATTCACCCAGTTGCGGTTTGTGCCAAGACGGGTCGCGGTCCAAGCCGAGCCAAAGCAAGCAAGGCCCCAAAGGGGAATCACACAAGCCAAAACCCAAGCCGGAAATCGGGCGACATGAGCCACGCAGGTTTCAAAATCGCTGGGGTCCGCGTCGGGAGGGAAAGGGTGGGTCACA
>CAWUOD010000074.1:0-9540 GCA_963923115.1 uncultured Singulisphaera sp. | reverse complement strand
TCATAAAATCTTCTCGGATCCTTAACGCGTTCATAACCGGATTGCTTTAGATTGTCGAAAGACGAGGCCTCGGCATGGCTTCGTGATTTCTCCCCAGGGAATTCATAAATGATCTCTTCGAACAAGCGTCGGGGTTTCACCCTGATTGAGCTTCTTGTGGTTATTGCCATCATTGCGGTTTTGATCGGCTTGTTGCTTCCGGCAGTGCAAAAGGTCCGCGAGGCGGCCAATCGCATGCAATGCCAGAACAATCTGAAGCAGCTTGGCCTGGCCATGATGAACTATGAGGGAACGAATCGTTTCTTCCCCGCCTCGTCCTGGACGACGGGTGTTCCGGCAACGGGCAACCCCAGCGGTACATTCCACAGCTGGCGAGCATTCACCCTCGACTACATTGAACAGGGCGCCATCGGTAGTCTCTACAACAAAAACCTGAGCTGGTTCGATCCCCAAAACCTTCCCGCGGTTTCGACCACCATCAAAACCTACCTTTGCCCCACCAACCCTGGCCGGACCCAACTCGCCTCGGTGACAAAAAAGTTTGGATCGACCTCGGTCACCCTGAACTCGGCAAACTTTGGCCCAACCGATTACGACACCATGAACACATTCAAAGCGGGGCAATACTCCGGTGTTTTTGGCCTTCCTACTCTGGCCACAAGCGACCAGATCAACAGCGTCATGTTCAAAGACCAGGTGTCCACCGTCTCCATGATTCTCGACGGCACCTCCAACACAGGTTTGATTTGGGAATGTTCCGGCCGTCCCGATGTATGGCTTAATGGCAAAAGGATTGCTCCTGGAGCAAACGACCAGGGTTTCTGTTGGGCGGATAGCGATGGCCCTTTCAGCGTGGACATGTGTAATCCCGCGGCAACGGCTGCCGATTACACCTCGCTTGTCCTGCCAGCGGCGGCCGGTGTCAATGTGTTCTGGAAAAAGAACGACATCAATCCCGCCAACCTGGCCAAATTCAGCAAGTTCATGAATGCTTCCAACGACAACGAAGTTTTCAGCTTCCACACCGGTGGTTCCAATGTCTGTTTTGCCGATGGATCGGTCCGTTACATTGCCGACACGGTCGATATCAAAACCCTTGCGGCGATCGTGACCGCCCATGGCGGCGAAGCTGTTAGTCTTCCCTAAGGCTTGATGGGGTTCCTGAAATGTCCCTTGTGGCCTGTTATCTTCTTTGGGGATGACAGGCCATTTTCCGATAGGGGCTTAAAGCGCCCACCAGCTGAATGGTTTTTGGTAAAACCGGATTGCGCCAATGTCCCTCAGATGAAAAGTTGATCCGGTCAGGCAGGTTTTCACGCCCAGTTCCCCGATTCCTTTCCGGGAATTTTGTTTCCAAAACGGCCTTCACGAATTCTTCACCATTACTTCACATTTCCAAAACATTCGACCTTTAAGCTTAACAACATGAAGGGCGAAGGTCCGCCTTTCGGTTCTCTCTTCCAACAGGAATCATCCATGCTCCTTTCTCGCAAGCGCCAGGGTTTCACCCTGATTGAATTGCTTGTTGTTATCGCCATCATTGCGGTTTTGATTGGTTTGCTCCTTCCGGCCGTCCAGAAGGTCCGCGAAGCCGCCAACCGCATGAGCTGCCAAAACAACCTCAAGCAAATTGGTCTTGCTCTTAACGGTTTCCACGGAACCAACAACTGCTTCCCCACCTCGGGCGAAGGCACGACCTGGTCCGGTGGCCTAAATGCCAAGGGTAACGCCACCACCACCATCAACGGTGTGGCTTTCGACATTCACTCCACCTGGACCATGCTCCTGCCCTATCTGGAACAGGACAATGTCTACAAGCAAATCGACTTGACTGTTGCCTACCTTGACCATGCCAACCAGGTCCCTTTTCAAACACCGATCAAGTCATTGATTTGCCCTGGAAACCCAACCACCACCAGCACCGGCCTTGACCTTGATCGTTACGGCGCTTGTGACTACATGCCAATCGCTTATACCGACATCGATCCAACCACAGGTCTTCGCAATCCTTCTTCCGCGGCGGGCCGAGGCGCACGCGTCGATGCGGGCCTCAGGATCACCACCACTAATGGTGGCGGCATGCGCTCCAGCGGTGGTAGCCGCTTTGCCGATATGATCGACGGCGCCAGCAACACGGTTCTTATCGCCGAAGATGTGGGCCGTGGCGGCTTTGGTATCATCAACGGCAAGTACACCGCCAATCTTCAGGGAACTGTCACGGGAACAGCGCTTGATCCCGCATCGGGCTTCACCAAAGTTGCCCGCTGGGCAGAACCCGACCAAGGCAACGGTGTTTCCGGTCCTCCTGCCAATCCGGGCAAGGTGGTCAACAACAACAGCACCCCAATTGGTGGCCCCTCCACCTGTCCTTGGGTGACCAACAACTGTGGTCCAAACGATGAAATCTTCAGCTTCCACACCGGTGGTGCACAAGTGGTTTTTGCGGATGGCCATGTTCAATTGATCCGGGACACCATCACTCCCCAACAAATGCGCTTCCTCATCACCCCAATGGGTGGTGAAATTCTCGACGCCAGCTCCTACTAAACCCAGGGTAAAACAAAGGCGGGATTTCCTTTATGGATTTCCCGCCTTTTTCTTTTTTTGAAATCACAGGATGATTAATATGCGAATTCTTGCCAGCCTGCTTGCGTTAAGTTCCCTTTTGATGGTTGGTTGTGGATCTTCCGGGACGAAGGTTTCCGGCCTTGTCCCCGTCAAGGGAAAGATCAATTACGGCCCTTACACCAAAATTGAACCAGGCAAGGTTTTGTTCTGGTCCACATTCGATGGCCCCAATTTCGAGGGAATGGTTGACGCTTCGGGCGCTTTCACCCTTGGTTTGGGCGCGCAACCCGGCGCGATGCCCGGAAAATACAAAGTCACCCTCGCCGGAAAGGGAGCACCAAAGTTTCTTCAAAACGACAAGACCACCAACATCGTCGCCGAAGTGAGCGCTTCCAACCCGGAAATCTCGATCACACTCGTCGCCCCAAAGCCGGTATCAGGCGACGAATAATTCCTGAAGTCTGTTGAAACTCGCGAGGCCTTGCGCCTCATGGCGATCCGAAAAGGGGAAGGTCAGAAATGGCTTTCCCCTTTCTTCGTTTATCCAACAAATCCCATGGCTTTGAGCTCATTGGCAATTTCGGCTTTTTCAACCGGATCCAATCGGCGGTGCGGCAGTCTTGGATCGCCACCCCTCAGCCCCATCAGATCCAAAAGCACCTTGGACGATGCAAAATAGCCCCGTTTGGAAAGGGCGCGGACAAATCGGACCGCCCTGATCTGTCCCTTCCGGGCGGAGACGAGGTCCCCTCTCCCAAAACACCCGACAATCTCGTGAAAAATGGGCGCGATAAAGTTGTAGGTGCTGCCCACCGCGCCCTTGACACCAAGGGCCATGGCGCCAAGCAGCGCCTCATCAATCCCCCAAAGGACATCGAAATCGGTCTGGGCCAGGCACTCCTGCAGGGTCACCAGATCCGGATTGGAATATTTGATTCCCGCGAGGTTTGGTATTTTTGCCGGGGCCTGTTCCAAAAACAGCGCCATGGAGTGGTTCACTCCGGTCAGCATCGGAATGTCATAATGGTAAAAGGGCAATCCTGGCGCCGCGGAGGCAATCGATGCCGAACATTCAATCAGGTCGGAGAGGGTTTGTGGTTTGAAATAGGATGGCGCCACAGCGGAAATGGCCATCGCGCCGAGGTCCTGGGCTTGCCTGGCGAGCGTTTGGGAATCGGCCAAACAATTGGAACCCACATGAACAACCAGACCCAATTTGCCACCACGGACAACCTCGGACCACTTTTTGGCCAGGGACAAACGCTCCCCGAGCGTGAGGGAAGAGCATTCGCCGGTGGTCCCACCCACAAACGCCGCCCGGACGCCATTTTTTTCCAGGTGTTCCGCCATTCCCTCAACCCCATCCAGATCAAGCGATCCATCCGGTTGAAAAGGGGTGAATGTGGCGGCGACGAAACCTTCGATCCTGGGGTATTTCATAAGCCTGGAGAATCCTTAATAGCGGGGTTGGGCCGGATCAGAAGGACAAGGACAACGGAAATCGCGGCGAAGGCGGCATAGACTGCGAAAATATTATTGAGGGGCCATTCATGGTCCTTGAGGATCCCAAAAGTCCAATCGGCTATCGCCCCGCAACTGATGCTCACAAGGTTCATGATACCATAACCTGTCGCCCGCGATTCCGATGGCACGATCTGGCAAAGGATCGGCATGTTGTTTGTGTCAAAAATCCCCCAACCCAACCCAAACAACACCAGAAACAAAACCGCGATCACCAGGGTGGGCGCATTACCCACGCCAAATAGCGCCGGTATCAAAAGCACCATGCCAAACGCACTCGCATAAATCCGTCCGCGTATCGTCCCGCGCATGAGCCTGTCCGCGGCGAAGCCCCCGATAAGGGCCCCCACAATCGCGCCGATCTGCCAATAAAGGGTCGCCGAAACCCCGGCCATCCCCTGGCCAATCTGGAACTTGTCCTTGAGGATGGTTGGCATCCAGTCGCGCACGATCCAGGCGGAGAGGGCGGGCAATGTGAAATAAAGCACCAATAGCAAAAAAGAATAATTCGCGATCAAATTTATCCACGAGGATTTGGGCGGTTTGGTTTCCTGCCTGGCTTCCGCGCTTGCCATCCGTTGGGGCAATAAAAACGCCAGGGGAAAGGTGTATACGATTCCCGCGATTCCACACACGGCAAATGTTCCTCGCCACCCAAGGTTCGGGTCATCCGCGGCATATCCCCCAAATCCCCCCACGATTTGGCCAAGGTAGATCGCCATCTGATGCATTCCAATGGCTCGCGATCGGGTTGATCCCGTGTGGAAATCCGCGATAAGCGCCAGCGCCGCGGGAATATAAAACGCCTCGCTGATCCCCATGAAGGAACGGGCCCAAAGAAGCTGGGAATAGGTTTCCACATGACCGGTCCACCAGGTGATCACCGACCAGGCAAAAAGGCTCGAACATATGGTGAGCTTTCGTCCCAATCGGTCGGCTACCAATCCTCCCACCGGGCTCAAAAATGCGTAAACCCATTTGAATTGGCCGAGCATGAATCCCCAGTTGGCGCTCGTTTCGATCGAAGGAATGTCCGCCATCACCGAACTTTTCATGGTGGCCAACATTTGTCGATCGAGATAATTGAGCAATGCCACCGGCATCAGCAACACAACAACCAGCCATGCCGTCGCCATGGGCGAACGGGACAACGGTTTGTAGGGAAGAATCATGGTCAAAGGCCCGGGTATCAATGGTTGGGATCCAACAGGAATGGATCCGGGGCGCATCCGTTTACGGAATCCCCCCAATATCAAATCCAACTGCCATACCCACCAGGCGAAAAACCTTTGGCCCGGAATCGTTGGCTTATCCAGGATTTGATCCTGATGTTGTTTTCGGTGCCCGGGCTCAAAGAGGCGAGTGGAAAACCGGTATCGTGGGAATTTGTGTGACGAAACCTCGGTCATAGCCTGCATTTCCAGACGGTATTCCCTTCAAACCCGTTCCCCGGGGAATCGCCACCACCGGAAAACGAAACCCGGTCCCATGCAAAAGGCTAACTTCGGGGCAATACGGCAGGCGGCTGGGACCCTGATGATTATCCAACAATTAAGGGACCTCTTTTTGCGTCTTACCAGCCGGGGTTCTTGCCGGGAATTTTCTAATATAAACCGAATGCCGCCGCGACTGGAGCTTATGCATGTTTCGTTACCCGCTTTCCTTGTTATTGCTTTGCATTGGATTCAACCCTGCCTTTTGCCAGGTGTTGGATTTGAGCCGCGCGGCAATTGTGGTTCGTTCCGGGGAGAGGCTTCCGGCCGAGAAAGTGGCCGCCACCATCCTTTGCGAAGAAATCGCAAAACGGACAGGATTCACCTTTCCCATTTCCGAAACTGCGCCCGAATCGGCTGGCGCCCTGATCCGGCTCGGTTTGGGGTCCAAAGACACAGTGCCCCAAATTCCCGAAAGTTTTTCCATCCGGGTGATACCGGCACAGGAAAAAACGCCAAATATCGTCGAGATCCTGGGAGCCGATGGCAGGGGGGTGCTGTTTGGTGTAGGCAAACTCCTCAGGACTCTGGAATGGTCAAAGGGAAGGTTGAACCTGGATTCCGGGTTTTCTGCCGTGCAATCCCCCGATGTTCCCCTCCGCGGTCACCAGATTGGCTATCGGGCTCGGGCGAACAGTTGGGACGCATGGACCATCGCGCAGTTTGACCAACATTTTCGCGAATTGGCGATCTTCGGGGCCAACGCAATCGAAAATATCCCGTTTGAGGACAACGATGCCTCGCCGCACATGAAGCTTCCCCGTGCGGAGATGAACCTGAAAATCGCCGAGCTATGCCAAAAGTACGATCTCGATCATTGGGTTTGGGTTCCTGTGCAATTCGAGGTCCCAAATGGCGCGAAAGAGGAGGCTTTTCTCAAAATCCAGGACGACTTTTACAAAGCCTGCAAAAGGTTGGATGCGGTGTTCGTTCCCGGAGGCGACCCTGGGGACAACCACGCCCACACGCTCCTCCCCTTTTTGGAAAAAATGTCCAAAACCCTGGCGGTCCACCACCCCAGGGCAAAAATTTGGCTTTCCCTCCAGGGTTTCAGAAAAAAGGATGTCGATTTCTTCCACGCCTTTGTCGCGGAAAAAAAACCGGCATGGCTTGGTGGCGTGGTCATGGGGCCAAGCTCCCCCCCACTGGAGGAAACCCGCCAAAAGCTACCCCAAAATTACCCTATCCGCTGGTATCCGGACATCACCCATAATGTTCGATGCCAATATCCGGTGCCATGGTGGGACCCCGCTCTTGGAATGACCCTAGGGAGGGAAGCCGTTAATCCCCGCCCCACCGATATGAAGTCGATCTATCAATATGGCTATCGCCACACCAATGGTTTCATTACCTACTCGGATGGGGTTCATGACGATTTCAACAAGTCGGTATGGTCCCAATTGGGGTGGGAGCCCAACCGGGCTGTTCGCGAAATCGCCAGGGATTATGCCCGGTTTTTCTTCCGTGCCGATTTGGCCAACGCTGGCGCCGATGCGCTACTTGCCCTCGAAACCAATTGGCGGGGCCCTCTTGCGACCAATGGATCCGTCAATTCCACAATCATACTATGGGAGCTTCTGGCCTCCCAAATGGGGGACACCTCGACAAATTGGCGTTTCGAGATGCACCTTATGCGCGCTGTTTACGATGCGTATACTCGCCAAAGGCTCCTCAATGAAACCCGCCTGGAACAGGAGGCCCTCGATCTTTTGGCCAAAGCCAATCGGGATGATCCCGCAAAATCGATCGTTTTGGCCAAAGCCAAATTCCGGGAGTCGGAAACCAGGCCGATCCTGCCGGAAACCCGGAAAAAGATCGTAGACCTTTGTGATTCCCTGTTCCGGTCTGTCGGACTGCAAACAAGCGTGACCCGCCACCAGGCAAGCGGCCATGAGCGTGGAGCCGTGCTTGACTACCTCGATTATCCATTAAACAACAGATGGTTCATTGAGGACCAATTGACCCTGATTGCAAAGTTGCCCTCAAAAGAGGAACAAATCAAAGCGATCACAAAGGTGGTCGATTGGGAAAATCCCGGTGTCGGTGGCTATCATGATGTCCTGGGGCATGTGGGGCGGTCGCCGCGCATGGTGAAATTGCAAGATTTGGGAGATGCCATCCGCAACGCGAATACGATTCCGACCCCCACCCAGCGAAACATGGGGCCGGATCGCAATCCCCTCCGCATGGCCTGGCATGTCTATCAGGATGACATGCCCGCGGGGCTGGTTTACGATGCCCTGGATCCCAGGGAACCTTACATTGTGCGACTTTTCGCCCAGAGGGAATCACCTTTGATGATCGATGGCAAGCGTGCCAGGCTCCTTGGGAAAGGGGAAACCTATGGGCAGGTAACCCTTCAGGAATTTGAAGTGCCACGGGAAGCCTTGAAGGACGGAAAGATCACCCTCACCTGGGAGCCACAGGATGAATCGCATCTCAATTGGCGTAATCGTCATTATGTGACGGAAATCTGGGTGATGCGCAAACCAAAATAGGCGGGCCAATCACCAGATTCATCATGTTTCCCCAAACCCTGCTTTTGGACCGGTTCACGATTCCCTTGCCGGGAATTTACCGCCACGGATTCCTTGCGGGGTTCATTTTTGTCATTGTGTTTTGGATCTTTTGGGGAGCGTTGGTTCTTCAGGCAGAAACAAACAAAGACCCCAACCAAAGCGCCATCTCACATATTGAAAATGACCAAATTCGCGTAGGCGTGGACCTTTTGCGGGGAGGGAGCATAGGCTATTTGGCCGATGTCAAAATAGGTCAAAATCAGGTGAATACCCATGATTTTGGACGATGGATTGGGCAATCCTATTACTCTGGGCCCAAGCCATTTGGCAAGGCCCATCCCGCGTGGAAAGATTGGCCCTGGAATCCTGTGAGCGCGGGCGATGTCTTTGGAAACGCATCAAAAATATTGGAACACAAAAACGATGGAAAAACAATTTATGTGAGGGCCCAGCCGCTGCAATGGGCCCTGGACGCCACCCCTGCGGAATGTCAATTCGAAACCTGGATCACTCTGGAAAATCGGGCGGTTCATGTCAAAAACCGCCTGACCAACCAGCGACAGGATAAAACCCAATACCCGGCGATGGACCAGGAACTTCCCGCGGTCTACACCAACCGAAACCTTCATATTCTGAAAACCTATTCAGGAAACCAACCCTTCACAAATGGCCCGCTTGTGGAAATTCCGAAAAGTCCCGCCAATGGTCCAACACCCCTGTGGTCAACATTTTCCGCGACGGAACACTGGGCCGCGCTTGTGGATGAAAACGATTGGGGGCTTGGAATCATCCACCCTGGCTCTATCAGATTCCTGGGTGGATTTTATCATTCGCCCGTGAAAACCAATACAAATGATTCGACAGGCTACATGTCCCCCATACGCAAGGAAATTCTTGATTCCAATATTGTTTATACCTACCGTTATACTCTTGTTTTGGATTCCCTGGCCAATATTCGCCGCGTTGCTCTTGGCATAAAGCCGCAATCCAACCATCCGGATTACCGGTTTGATTCCGATCGTCAGCACTGGTGGTTCCTCAACGCAACGGATCAGGGATATCCTTTCCGGGGGAATCTCAGGCTGGATCTGAACCTGCCAGATCCCCAAATGATCGGGCCGGAAGCGGATTGGTCCGCCGGGGAGATAAAAAAGTTGTTTGTAAAAGCGGCATACAAATCCAGGAACAATACTGCCGAGTTGCATTGGGAAACCGACCATACCCCAGGATTCCAGCCAGGCAATTCCCTTCGGTTTGAAATCATCCCCGATCAAAAATTCCACACCTATGAACTCGACATGTCCAAAGCCCCGGGTTACAAGGGCCGAATCAGGAGATTGCGTTTCGATCCGGTCGAATCGGGTGGTCCCGGTGAATATGTTCAAATCGAATCCATCTCGGCGATCCGGAGGTAGATTCGCCGGTTCTGCTTTCCCACC
>CAWUOD010000073.1:0-9573 GCA_963923115.1 uncultured Singulisphaera sp. | reverse complement strand
AGCCACTCAAATGGTGGCAGAAAAACCGGGGCGAAAAATATCCGGGCATCGCTTAGGCGATATCCGGACTTTTGGTGGTTCGACCGACCGGAATTGGAAAAATCACCCTTCGGGCGATTGCTCGATCTGGATACTGAACCCATCGAGATCGATTTCTTCCCCTTTGTCCGGATCGGCGGGACCGCCTCCGCGAACCAGGCCCAATCGAACGAACACCTGGATTGTGGCGGGTTGGCCGTGGATGTCGTAGCCGCTTGAGGTCACATTTCCCTCGACAACAAAGCACCAAAGACGCTCCTCCCCGTTGACCGGGGACGCTTCTTCCTGCCAGGCTTTGAGAGTCCGGATCACCGCCTGGAGGGCGGGCTTCCAGTTTTTGACATCATCGATCAGGACATGTTGCCCATCGGCATCCTCATCGACTCGCAATTTCGCCGCTTTGCGAAGGTTGTCGAAAATCCGGTGTTCCAGAGCGGTCGAGCGCCACGGATCCCTGAGATGGAGGTGGACCTTGGGAGTTTCAAAAGTCAGGCCAAAAATCTGGATGCGCATGAATGGTTCCGCAAGGAGCTTGGGGCTTAAGCCTGTAGATTTTGTAGAAGTTCCTTGCGGCTAACGAGCCTTTGGCCCCGTTGCTCATCGATATGGAGCACTTTCAGGAGCCTTCGGCGCAGTTCCCCTTGGACACTTTCGAGGATGGCCTGACCCGATCCCGGAAGAGGAACACATCCTCCGGCCCGACGATCATGACCCCCCGCGCGCCCCAGATTCCCCACGACTTGCTTGAGGAGTTCGCCGGCCTGGGCGTTGGCTTTGGCGGCCCGCATGGATAGTACCAACTTGTTGTCGTAATGCCCGACACACACAGCCCAATCGACCTCCTCGAAGCGGATGAGCGACTCAACGACTTCGGCGGCCAATTCGGGCTGGGGGAGATCAGAGATCCAGCTGATGATCAAGTTGTCGTAGATGAACGAACTCTGGAGCGCCTGGACCAGACAACCGAAGTAGCTTTGGGGAAGGCGGGCATTGCGGATGCGGGCCAGGAGGTTTTTGTCGGCCAAAGGAAAAAGGTATTCGAGGGCGTTATCGTCCTGGGGGCCCGCTTCGCGCGGGTAACCGGCCAATTCGGTTTCGATTCCGTACCAAAGGCCGGTGGAAACTTTGCGGTCGGGTTCAACGCCCTGTTCGCGCAAATATCCCGTCACAAGGGTGCAGGTGGCGCCCAGAGCGGGACGAATGTCCGAAAAAATGACATCTTCGAGGTCGCCACGGGTCTCGTGGTGATCGATCACCGCATGCACGGGGATCTCCTCGTCAAGGTTATGCCGCCCGGTGTTGGGCTGGCTATCAACCATGACAACCATTTCCCCCTGCTTCAGTTCCAGATCTTCGATGGGATAAAGGTCCAGACCAAGGCAATCAACCATGGCCTTGTTTTCGGCCCGGCTGATGATCCCATCGCGGGTAAGCCGGGTGGGAATATTGAGCTTTTCCTCGACAAGCTGCGCCAGGCCCATCATGCTCCCGAGGCTATCGGGATCGGGCTGGACATGGCTGAGGAAGGTGACGCGCGTGGCGTCAGAAAGGCGTTCCAAAAAGCGATCGGAGCGTCTGGCCATGGGCGAAGGACCTCAGCGACCCTTGGACCGGGAGGCCGGCCCTTGGGGTTTCAATTGCGCCAAGGTGTCAATCCTTTTTGCAAGGGCAAGGGGGACAGGCATCACCGAGAGCCTGGACATTCGAACAAGTTCCCAATCGGCGAAGGCGGGGTCTGCCTTGATTTGGGCAAGCGTGACAGACTGGGGCAATTTGACATGGGGCCTGACTTTGACGGCAACCGCCTTTTCGTCAGGGGATCCGGGAACCGGCAACGGGCCGGAAAGAACCTCCATTAGCCCAACAACCGCCTTTTCCTTGCCCGTATGGTAAAAATAGGCAAGATCACCCGGTTTCATCTCACGAAGGTATTTGCGGGCAAGCGGATTATCGACGCCATCCCAAAGGGTCTGCCCATCGGCAACCAGTCGGTCGTAGGAATACGATTCGGGCTCTTGCTTGAACAACCAGAGGTTGGTTTTGCTATCCCGCGAGCCAGGTTTTTCGCTGGCGGCAGGTTCATCCGGTGGCATTTTGAGCGGGGAAGCAGGTCTTCCCCCCATGGCCTGGCAGGGACATGGGTCCACCATGCACCCCCCACCTATGCTCCTCATCATACCTTTGATTCAAGTTTTCATCAATTGGAGTTCAAAATCCCCAACCGCCCAGTTCAAATGTCCGACCCTTTACTCCCCACCAAGCCGGATCCTGTTGGTCTTCGGGATTTACCCTTGCAAAAAAATGCAATTCGCAACTGATGATCGTCGCCGGAACAGATTTCCATGCAACCAAAGCCGAGCATAACTTATCTGAAAATGTATATTTTGCTATTTAAAACAGGCATAATTCCATACTGGGGATCTTTGACTGCACAATCGAAATAACATCAGGCCAAAATCGCCAGCATCCCCTTTCACAGAAGTCCTGAATTATCTGAAAGAAAGGAGCAAATGGGTAAATCACAAAGAAAACGGGAAACGATCCGGTTAATCCATTCAACCAATTCCACAGATTGACAACCGATAGATAAATGAAGGGATTCCCGGACCGATCAAGTCCACAATACGGAATCAAATGGCTGGGAAATCGGGAATGCTATCTTCAAATAAATAGGCATTCCCTAGTTCCGAAGTGCTCCGGCAAATGCGATAAAATCAGAATAGTTCATGGCGACAGGTTCTCTAAACCTCGAAAACGGAATTCGAAAACTAATCCAATTTTGGCTAGCTAGTGTGATTGCCTGAAGGGATCTGTTCGAGTAAATAAAAAAACGCAACTTTTGCTTGGCATATTCACTATTTGCACTTATCATCTCAGAAGGCCGTAATTTGATAGGCACCGAAGAGTTGACACAAAATGAGGTCAGTTCTCTCAAGGCCTCCGGATTCACAGTGGGAGTGAATCTGATCCTTCTTTGTTAAAAGCCCGAATAAACTTCGGTATTTTGGAGATATGAACCGTGGCACGCGCACGAAGCAGTAAGCCCCGTAATCCATCCGTAAAACTTTCTGATTTCCTTGTCGGATACAAGAAAGCCATTGAAGAAAAGTGGACAGCAAGCCAACTTGCCGATCACCTTGGAATGTCCAAGCAAAATGTTTACGCCCGCAAGCAAGCCGCCAAGAAGATCACCAACGATGACCTTCCCCCGCTTGTGAGCTCCGGCGGCCGTGGTCGCCAACCCACCAACCCTGACGAAATCCTGAAGCTCCACAAGGAAATCGTTCGCGCTCACCGCGCCAACAAGAACAGCTAATTCAGGCTAATTCTTTTACGAAATGAAAAAGGCGCCCTTTGATCGGGTGCCTTTTTTATTTCCTGTCTGGTTTACGCTTTGAACTAAAACGGAGATGGTGAGGGCCGCCAAAAGGAACCCGAAAAGGAACCCGCCCAATCAGGCGAACGAAAAACCACTACAAAACAAGGCAAAAAATCAAATGCGAGATAGGAGAGTCGAACTCCTCTGGCCAGCTTGGGAAGCTGGTGCCCAACCGATAGGCCAATCTCGCTCCTACTCCTAATCTAATCGCCACATACCACTTCGACAAGGCATTCAACCACTGACCAATTCCCCCACATGGTGGCGTACGGATTCCGACAACTGCCCCAGGTGATAGCCCCCTTCCAGCATGGAAACCATGCGCCCTTCGCATTGGGCTTTGGCCAATCCCATCAGGGAACGGGTCATGGACGCGTAGTCCTCCGGTTCAAGTCCCAGGTCGCCCACAGGATCCCCCCGGCAAGCATCAAACCCCGCGCTTAGCAACACCAACTCGGGACGATGGCTTGCGGCAATCTCAAGTGCTCTTTCAAACGCATCAAGGTATGACTTGCGGGTCGTGCCCCTTTCGAGGGCGACATTTACGGTCGTCCCCAATCCCTTACCTCTTCCCGTTTCTTCGCTACTTCCCGTCCCGGGATAAAACCCCTGACCATGTCGATGAATACTCAGGAAATAGACGGAGGGATCTTCGTAGAAGATGTCCTGGGTACCGTTTCCGTGGTGGACATCCCAGTCGACTATCAGAACCCTTTGCAACCCATGGACCGCCTGTGCGTGACGGGCAGCCACCGCAACATGGTTGTAAAGACAAAATCCCATCGGCTGATCCGGCGTGGAATGGTGGCCTGGAGGACGAACGAGGCAAAAAGCGGTTTTGTGAACGGATTCACGACCAAGAACCCCGTCCACAGCCGCCAAAAGCGCCCCGGACGCAAAAAGGGCGATTTCGTGGGATTTGGGACAAACCGGGGTATCCGGATCCAAAAACCCGCCACCCTGATCACACACCCTGGCAATTTGATCCAAGTAGGCCCCAGGGTGTACACGGGCGATGGCCTCCGCATTGGCTGAGGACCAGGAGATGGGTTCGCAACACGCCGCAAGCCCGGAGGAATCGAGAACCGCATTCGCAACCCGAAACCTGTCGGGACGCTCCGGATGGCCTGGTCCGGTGTCGTGATTGAGAAAAATGGGATCGCGAAGAAGGAGTGTCATGATTTGCCTGTTTTTCGGGGAAAGCTTTCAGGACATGATTTAGGAGAGAAAATTTGGTTTCCAAGCCGACCATTTTCATCATCTATTCATCAGATCCGGGATAGGAAGACAGGGTAAGCCGGATCTCTCGGTTGATCACAACCCTCTAACGGTTGGGCCGTGAAAACAGGCGTGATTCTCCCCGGAAAGTTTTTTCCAATGAATAACATTCAAAGATTGTTGGCGGGTGGCGCGGTCATTGCCATGGCTGGCGTTGGAATGGCGGTCACCCAGGATCCGGGCAAGGAAGCTCCCCAAAAGAAGGAAAAGGGCAAGTTCGACCCCGCCGCGATGCAGGAAGCCGCCTTCAAGCGCGCTGATGCCGACGGCGATGGCAAAATCTCCAAGGACGAGTTCAAAAAATTCCTTGAAACCGCCCGTCAGGGTCGCGGCGGCCGCCCAGGCGCCGACAAGAAAGATGGCGAAGCCCCCAAGAAAAAGGATGGCGAAGGCGCCCCCAAGCGTACCCCCATCGACCCCGATGAGGCTTTCAAAAAGCTCGACACCAACAACGACGGTTCCCTCGACAAGGACGAATTCAAGAAGCTCCGCGAAGTTATGGGTGGCGGTCGCAACCGTGGCGGCGACAAAAAGTCCCAGTAAGTTTTGTCCCTGACAAAATAACCCGAAAGGGAGGCCCTCTCGCAGTGGCCTCCCTTTTTTTGTGGATTTTTCCGCATAAAAGCAACATTTTAACACAGACCAATCACCGCCCCCCATAGGCGACATTGAGCCTGTCGACCCGGAGCTACCCAAAAGGAACCAGGCAACAATCTGCTCCCGGCGAGACCCGATCCGGGTTTGAAAAAGCGGGTTTGAACCAATTGGACCGCCAGGACAAGGCGAAAACGATTGCCTATGGGATTGAAACAGCTGGTTGTTACTTGACTTGGAGCAAATTGAATGGAACAAATAGTGGTGATGGGGTTTATTGATAGACGGTAATGCCTGCCTTTTTGCCTTCTCAGGATATCTAATCAAGGGGCCAGTTTCATGTTTTCTACCGCCTTCCTTTCCGCTGTCCTGATTCTTGGCCCATCCCAGGCTTCCGCGGTGGCACCGGCTGGATTACAGGAAAAGCCAGTAACCGGGATCAAGGTTGGCCAAGCCATTCCCGGTCCCTTTTTCCCCTACAATCTCACCGGAAACAGGGAAACAAGCTACGCTTGTCCGGTTACCGCTTTCGAGGACAACCCAGCCGTATTGGTATTCGTCTCCATGGGGGAAGAAGGCTCGGACACCGTCAAGAAACTGTTGACAGAACTCGATGCCGCTTTGCCTCGCTACAAACGGGATAATCTTCGGGCTTTTGTCACCATCGTGGAACCGAAAATCGAAGGCGCAATCTATCAAAAAGACGACGAACGCAACGCAGCAGCAGAAAAATTAAGGGCTTGGATATCCAGCCTTATGCTAAAGTCGCTTAATTTCGGTCTCGATAGCACCTTGGGTCTGAAGGAATGGGCAATCCCCACGGAAAAGGGTGTGACTGTTGTGTTGTACCAAAACTATAAGGTGGTTGATTTGCAATCTTTCGCCGCCGCCGATCTTTCCGATGAAAAAGTCGCGGCAATAATGGGGCAATTGGTTGCCAAAAAGATGGTGCAGGCCCGCCGAATCAATCCCCTTCCCCTGCCCCGGCCCTAAGGTTTCTTTTGGAGTTTCGCCGGAGCGTCTTTCCTGTCGGTAATTTTTAAAGCATGGTTCGGGGGGGGTGGCCCCCAAGTCGGTTGGCCTTGAGACTTTTCCCGGGGTTTGGGTATGAGGCGCCCACATCCGTCTGGGGAGTTTGTCCGATGTTTACACCAATGGGTTATGTGGTTTTGGGAATGGGTGTCTCTGGAGGCATCGGCCTCTCGATGATCTTTTCCCGAATTTCCAAGCTTTTCTCCGCAAAAGTTCGCCACGAAGCTTTTTTCTCCCCCGCGGGTGGCATCACCGAAGCGATTGTCAAACACATAGGCAAAGCCCGCCGGGAAATCCTCCTTCAGGGCTTCACGATCAACGCCCGTCCCATCAGCGAAGCGCTTGTCGCCGCGAAATCGCGGGGGGTTCATGTGGAGATCCTTATCGATTCCATCAACGAGAAAGACTCCACCAGCGACTTGAATTTCCTGGTCGATTCCGGGCTGGACCCCCATATCGATGACAACCATGGTGTGGCTCACAACAAAATCCTTCTCCTCGACAACAAAACCCTGATCACCGGAAGCTTCAACTTTACCCGGCAATCCGAGGAGGAAAACGCGGAAAACATCCTGGTTGTCGAAGGCGTTCCCCACCTGATTCATTCGTATCGCGAGTCGTATCTGATACACAAATCGCATTCGCGCCAAAGCCTACGGGCAGGCGGGGTGGCAGCCAAACCAGCTCACACCCAACCGCAAGCCCAGCCTCGCCAGGCGCAACAACAACCAGCCCAGGCCCGACCCAATCAACAGCCCCAAAGTCAACCCCAGGCCCAACCTTTGCCCGCCGCCCAAACCCGTCCACAGGGACACCCCGCCCAATCCCAACCGGGCCAAAATCCCGGCATTCCAAACCAGCCAGTCCACAACAACACGCCTTCCGTCGCGGCATCACTTGCCAATATGGGGCTTCAGGGGCAACCCGCTTCAACCGCTCCAACTGCCCAGTTTCAGGCTCTCCACCAGGGACATGGCCAAATTGGCCACCCAAACTCCCCCCAGAGCCACCCTGTTGCTGGAGGAGTCACCACACCCGGAGGCAATCAGGTCACCCCGGAAATGCTCAGGGCGATGGTTCAAAACGCCGCAAACGCAAGGGGTTAATCAACCTGTGACTTGTTGGGACAAATTTCCATCCTGATCCGGCTTGCTCCTCATCCGCCCCCCCAATCCAACTTTTCGTTATAACCATCCCATTTATCGCCTGCATACCACCCCACCCTATTGGTCAGCGGACCTGGAAACAGGCTAAACTTGAGTGGGGCATTGCGGATGGGAATCGACCGCCACCCCTCAAATGATGGGGAATTCCAACCATGACCGCATTAGCCGCACCGGTGAAAACAGGGACCAAGGCCCTTGGCGATCCATGGGTCAAGCAACTTCTTCAGCGCCTTCGCCAGACAGATAATCTGACCAATTGGTTTTATCTCATAAGGGCCTGGACCTATATGGCCTTGGTCGCCTCATTGACCATTGGTTTTTATTATGCCAACAACTTCTGGATCGGGTCGTGGTTCTGGAACATTCCCGTGACCGCTTTGGGTGTGTTTCTGATGGGTGCCGGAATTCATCAGCTAACGGCCCTGACCCACGAAGCCTCGCATTTCATCCTGTTCAAAAATCGGT
Organism: uncultured Singulisphaera sp.; assembly: GCA_963923115.1. Taxonomy (GTDB): domain Bacteria; phylum Planctomycetota; class Planctomycetia; order Gemmatales; family Gemmataceae; genus SYLG01. The sequence continues at coordinate 1,620 of CAWUOD010000073.1, read as the reverse complement.
GGCTGAACGAGCTTGCGAGCGAATTCTTTTGCATGTATCCGATTTATGGAAGCACGCATCTTTATCGTCTCCAACACATCGCCCACCACCAGTTTGTCAACGATCCAGCCCGCGATCCGGATCTGGCCCAGGTCCAATCGTCGGGCCATTGGATCGGCAATCCCGCCCCGCGGGGCGCGTTCTTGCGGCTTCTCTACAAACAGCTTTGGCTTCCCAATGTGTTGCGGTTCATGATTGTCCGGGCCCGCTTCAACGCCGTGGGAACCGAACACAATCCCTATTACCGCAAGGGATTCAAGATCTCCAAAGTCCCCGCGCGCATCGGAATGGCCTATCTCTTTTCGATGATGGCGACGCTTGCTGTTGCGGTTTACTATTCCCTCTCCTGGTTAATGTGGGCGGGCCCCCTGGTCCTGAGCGCGTTGTTGGTAGCCCGGATCATGATGTTGCGACCCGACCAGTTCATCGTCACCCGCGTTGAACCCGTGCTTCCGGCCCGGTATCAGATGATGATGCGATTGATCCTCAATGGAACCATTTACACAGCCCTTGCCTATCTCAGCGCCCATGTGGATCCCTGGGCCCCCGCTTATTACGCTGTCCTCTGGGTTGGGGCCATTTTTACATCTTTTGGATTGTTCATGATGCTCCGCCAGGTGGTGCAACATGGCAACGCCGATAGGGGGTGGCTCACCAACACTCGAGTGTTTCTTGTCGGCGACTTTATCCGTTTCGCGGTGTTTCCGCTGGGGCAGGATTATCACCTCCCCCACCACATGTACGCATCGATCCCCCATTACAACCTGAAGGAACTCCACGAGAACCTGCTTCAATGCCCCGAGTATGCCACCGAGGCGACCGAGGTCCATGGCTATTTCGTTTCCCCCGAGCATCCAAAATTACACCCCACCGTTGTCGATGTCCTTGGGCCCGACTGGTCGCCTCATGTCCCCCATGAGATCCACATGGATCACTCGGTTTTGGCCGATATGGAGGTTTATGGAGCCGAAGAGCTCATCGAAGAGGCGGAACGCGCCAAAGCATCGGCATAGCCATGTCCCAAAATCCTTGGGTGGACCTCCTTTGGTAATTGCTTTTTTACCCTAAATTATCCCTCCCGGACCATTCGTCCCCGGCAGGGTTTCCCCCCTAACCCCCAAGGAATCGATTCCATGCGTTTCGTCCGATTTTCGGTGATGTTCCTTTGTGCCTTTTCGGTTTTTACCCATGTGTCCCGGGCCGAGGACAACACGGCCCCCGAAGGCTTTATTGCCCTTTTTAACGGCAAGGACCTTTCCGGATGGAAAGGCCACATCGACCTTTTGGAGCGCAAAAAGCCAGAAGCCGAACAAGCCAAACTCCAGGCATCCCGCGACGCGCTGATGAAGGAGACCTGGGAGGTCAGGGACGGCGTCATTCATCATGTTCCCAAAGTCGACGCTAACGGAAAGAAAAGCGGTTGTAGCCTTCAGACCACCAGGGACTATGGCGACTTTGAGCTATTGGTCGATTGGAAAATCGAAAAAGCGGGAGACAGCGGTCTGTATATTCGGGGCAATCCCCAGATCCAAATCTGGGATTCCGAAAACCCTGTCTCTTATACACATCTCCGAGCCCACG
>CAWUOD010000072.1:0-9624 GCA_963923115.1 uncultured Singulisphaera sp. | reverse complement strand
ACCATTGAATTTTTCCATCGTGCCCATGAGCAGTAACTGTTAGGTTCGTACCATCCCAAAAAACTGAATAAACACCCTTGGGCCCACATGCTGGTGTTGAACTTGCCATGCTATTTTTGGGATGAATCCTGGCATTTGTCCCCTTAATAGAAGCTTTCCACAGAATTTTTCCCGAAGAAAGGTCCAGGGCTATCAAGGCTCTGTCTGATCCTAGGTTTTCCGAGGATTGAAGATAAATGGTTTTGTCCCATGTAACCGGACTTCCATTCCCATCCCCAGGAATTTCTGTTTTCCAAACAAGTGAGCTTTGCAAGTTGGGATTTGACCCAAAATGGACAAGCGGGCCCTTGCCTTCACCGTTTGGGCCGCGAAAGCGTGACCAGGAGCGTTCTTCCTGTCCATACCCGAACGCGCCGCAAACCAATAGCAAGAGCATTCCAAAATTGATTTTCATGCATTGTTCCCTTTCAGGTGTGGTAGCTTCCCGTCTTTGGCCTTTGACAAAAACATTGGAGATTCAGGAGGTCCCATTATCCAGGAACATACCACCAGAATGCCGAAAAGAATGTGAATGGAATGAAAGAAGGTCGAATTGGAAACTCCCAGACAAGAGAAGTGACCTTCCTCCAACCGGTACAAGAGTGTGTAGTGGGATATTTTTGCGAAAGTTGGTCTGTTTTCCATGGGGTCAAACTCCCAAGACTCATAACGGCCCCTGGTTTCATCGTCCATTTCCGCGATACGAAGACCTCGCTCCCATACCGTTAAGGGGCATTCCATCCCAATGGCTCCTTCAAAGCCAATAAAAGCCATAACTGCCAGGTGGCAGGCGCGTATCCAAAAGTTTTTTGCCCACCAAAATTTCCTCCAAATTCCAATTGGTAATAACAATTGATAAAATAAGATCAATACAACCAGAATAAAATGGAAGATGACAATTTGATCTGCGGCACGGGAATATGGATCGGGAATATCCATTTTTTAAAAAAGAACCGGTTTGCCCAGCTTGCGTCGGATTACGCTAACCTGCCCGGAATGCATTAGGAAATGTTGGGCGGCAAGCTCAAATAAATTACCAATTTTGGGGGCCATGGAGGCCAGATTCCCGCCGGATGGTGCGTCGAGATCTGCTTCGGATAATTTTGCAAGGCCTGCGATAGATGCAGCCCGGGTTTCCTCAATCAGGGTTTTGTAATCATTTACAGTCCAACGCATGGGTAAATCATTTGAAGTTTTCTCGGGTTTGTTGGCATGGTCTTCTGAAAAACCAGCTGGAAGTTCCGGATAGGCACACCCTATGCCACCAAGGATTTCCCGCTCGGAGGTTATCAGGTGGCCCAATTGCCAATTAAGACGATTTGAGCCGGGAACAGCCCTTGTGTTCAGATCGGATTCCGAGATATCCGATAGAGCGCCCATAAGAACACCCTGGGAAAAGCGAAGGCTAAAGTTTAGGGTTTCAATGGCATTCATCAGTTTGGCTCCTTGGTGACAAGGTTGTCACTGAAATTCCATTTCCAATTTTGCATAAAATCCAAGGCTTGGAAACGGGTTAGATTGAATTGTAACGGAGTTATGGTAATCCATTGCTCCGCCAGCGCGGTTACATCGGTATCGGGGTGGGGGGCAGGGCAGGTAAAATCTGGACCAATCCAGTAGTAAACCCGACCCCGTGGATCTACTCTTTTATCATACCATTCAACATAACTTGCCGTGTTTTGAGGAACCACCCTTATTCCTTTGATTTTGCCATGCGAAAGGTCCGGGATGTTGACATTGAACAATTCCCCTGGACCCGGATTTTTGTCCAAAATATCCCTGATTATCCCAAGGGCTATTGCTGCCCCGGACTGAAAATCAGGAGGGGCCGCCCTTGGCATTTCAAGGGAACAGGCAATACTTGGTGTATTGAAAAATGCACCCTCAATTGCGGCTCCCACAGTGCCGGAATAAAGCACATTGATTCCGGCATTTGAGCCCGCATTGATGCCACTGACAACAAGGTCTGGTTTCCAGGGAAGAATCTGTCGGATTGCCAATTTCACGCAGTCGGCTGGTCTTCCTTCCACAGCCCATCCCTGAAAGTTTGTGGCTGGGTCGCGGACCTCCTGGACCAATAGAGGTGAATAGATTGTCACAGAATGTCCAGCTGCGCTTTGTTCTGTGGCTGGGGCCACAACCAATACTTCGCCGAGTTGGCTCAACTTGCCATGAAGTGCTCGCAGGCCCGGTGCGTAAATTCCATCATCGTTCGTTAAAAGTATTCGCATGGAATTGATTTATGTGCTTTCCCTGAAATCATCCCTCAGTTTTTTTCCGCGAAGAAGGTGGTGATAATGTTGGGCAAACCGATGTGCCTCATCCCTTGCATGTTGAAGCAGCTTAAGGGAAACCGAATTTCTGCCCAGGCGAATGGGTTCTGTGCTTTCAAGGGTGTAGATTTCCTCTTCGCGCTTGGCCAAAGAAATCAGGCAATTGACCTGAACTCCAAATACCGCCAAGGCGTCCTTTGCCGCTGAAAGTTGCCCTCTGCCACCATCAATGAGAATGATGTCCGGGGGCGGCATGGATTCGGAAAAGGAATTTTCCTTGCCAAGATTGCCATATCTTCTGGATACCACTTCCCGGATTGATGCGAAATCGTCAACGCCCAGAACCGTCCTGATCTTAAACCTTCGGTAGCCGGGTTTGAAGGGCATTCCATCGATAAAACTAACCAAACTTGCGACTGTATCCTCCCCAGCCAAATGGGCAATATCTATACATTCGATGGACCTTGGAATGGACTTTAATCCAAGGATTTTCTTGAGGCCAACCAACCCCCTTTTAGGGTCCATTGTAAATGCTTCGGGTTGAAGATCCGTTTCGACATTTCCCCGAAGGCCGAGTGATTCAATAGCCTTGATTTCATCACGAATCCTTGCTGCTTTTTCAAATGCCATGGCCTTGCTTGCCATGGACATTTCTGTCTCCAACTCTCTTAATAGGCGTTTCTTCTTTCCTTCAAGTACAAGCCGCAGTGATCGGATTTGTTTTCTGTAGTCATCCCGGGTGACACGATTATTACAGGGGGCAGTACATTGCCTTATACTGTGCAGTAGACAAGGGCGATACCATCTCCATTTTGGATCCTTTGAGGAAATATCAAGCGGGCAATTCCGATACTTGAAAATTCGCTGAAGGACCTGCATGGCCTGGCGAAGACTTTTCGCACTTGTAAAAGGACCGTATAGACGAACCCCTTTTCGTTTCGGATTTCGGGTGAATTCAACCCTGGGGAATTCTTCCCGAACCCGAATTTGCAAGTAGGGAAAGGTTTTGTTGTCCTTAAGTTCCACATTGAATCGTGGCTGGACATCCTTTACCAAACGGGCTTCCATCAGCAGAGCGTCAACCTCTGTCGCTGCAGGGATAAAATCAATGTCTGCGATGAGAGGAACCATGTCCCGGGTTCTGGAATCTTCCCGGGATGCCTGAGTAAAATAGCTTGACGCACGGTTGCGCAGAATTTTTGCCTTGCCTATGTAAATCACCCTGCCCTCGGCGTCCTTCATCAAATAGACGCCAGGGGATTTGGGAAAGGTTTTGACCTTTTGATCCGGGGGTAAAAATTTCCCCTCATTGGATCCGGGGCTTTTCATTTAATCCCCTTTGATCGGAAATTGCACTAGGATCTTGGGAGGATTTTATCCTTGCCAACCCATAAACGGAGGCATTCGGGAATTGTTACTGAACCGTCCTCATTTTGGTAATTTTCCAGGATGGCAAGCAGGGCCCGTGTGCAGGCCACGGCCGTCCCGTTAAGCGTGTGGACAATTCGGGTGCCTTTTGTTTCCTTGGGACGGTAACGGATATTCAAGCGACGCGCCTGGAAATCAGTACAGTTTGAGGTGCTTGTGACTTCCCCGTACTCGCCGCCATCACCCCTCCCCGGCATCCAAGCCTCCAAGTCATATTTTCTGTAGGCTGGGCCACCCAAATCTCCCGTGCAAGTGTCCAAAACATGGTAAGGGAGGCCCAAATCCTGAAATATGGACTCCTCCAACGCAAGAATTTCCTGGTGCAATGATTCGCTTTGATCGGGGGTGGTGAAAGCAAAAATTTCGACCTTGGTAAACTGATGAACCCGATAAAGACCTCTTGTGTCGCGACCCGGTGCGCCCGCCTCGGTTCGGAAACAGTGGGAAAGACCTACATATCTCAATGGAAGCCTGGTTTCGTCCAAGATTTGGTCCTTGTGCATTCCTCCCAGTGTGATTTCTGCCGTAGCCACAAGGCAAAGATCTGTATCGGCTACGGTGTAAACCTGGCGGGTTTCTGGATTTGGATCTCTGGGAATGAAACCAATCCCTTCAAGAATTTCGTTTCTTGCAAGGTCTGGCGTAATTACCGGGGTGAAACCAGCTTTGGAAAGCTTTTGCATGGCGAACTGCACAAGGGCCAGTTCCAACAAGGCTCCTTCATTTTTAAGAAAATAAAATTTCTGACCTGTCACCCTAGAGCCGGCCTCAAAATCCACCAACTCCAAGGCTTCACATAGCTCAACATGGTCCTTTGCCTTGAAATCAAATTTGCGGGGTTCTCCCCATCGCCTCAACACCTTATTTGCCACACTATCCCTGCCAACGGGGGCGTCAGGGTGAGTCATGTTGGGAATCTGGGCGATTACTTTATGCAGATCCTCCTCGATTCCCTTCGACTGCTTTTCCAAGACCTGAACCTGCTCACGAAGGCGCTTTCCCTCAGCAATCAAGTCTTGTTTGGCTTGGGCTTCCTTCTCTTTGGGAATCAGCTTTGACAGTTCATTGGCACGCTGCTGAATTTGTTGGGTTTCATGGGCCAGTTTTTTTCGTTGCTCATCCAGCGAAACCGCCAAATCAGGATCCGCACCCAAAACACCACGGTTGTGGCAATTAGACCGAACAGCTTCCAGATTTTCACGAATAAATGCAGCGTCAAGCATTTTGGAATCCTTCCTTTGTCGTGTCGCTTATTCCTGATGTTGAAATTAAGTTCTTTGTTCCAGTGGTATGTAATGCTGATCAACTTTGCCCACAAAAACCTGCTCGGGCCGATAGATTCGATTATTGGAAATCTGTTCCAGCCAGTGTGAGAGCCATCCAACAACTCGGGCAATGGCGAAAATCGGGGTGAAAAGGTCTTTTGGAATACCCAGGTTTTGGTAAACAATTCCCGAATAGAAATCCACATTCGGATAGATTCCCTTGGGACCAAGAATTTCGTTTGCTGCTGATTCCAATGTGGTGGCAACATTGTAGGCGTTGGGGCGGGTGGTTTCGGCAAAAACCTTTTCCGCCAGGTCCTGAAGCACCGTTGCGCGTGGATCCTTTACTTTGTAAACCCGGTGACCGAACCCCATAATTTTCTTTTTGGTGGCCACCGCATCCACCAACCAGGTTTTCGCTTTCTCTGCCGAGGCAATTTCCTCAAGCATATCGAGGACCTCTTCGTTGGCTCCTCCATGCAGGGGACCAGAAAGAGTTCCGATAGCCGAAGAAATTACCGCGTAAGGATTCGCTAGAGTTGAACCGGTAACCCTTGCAGAAAAGGTTGAAGCGTTCATGGTGTGCTCTGCATGGAGAATAAGGCAGGCATCCAAAACTCTTGTAACAGCTGCAGACGGCTCCTTACCAAATAGCATGTAATAAAAGTTGGCCGCATGACCAAGATCCTGTCGCGGGGCGATTGCTTCGTGACCAACTCTCAATCTGTGAAAAGCCGCAACAATTGTTGGTAATTTTGCCACAAGCCTGATAACGGCTTCCCAGTTGTTTGTGGCGTTGAGCACATCTGCCATGGGATGAAACATACCAAGAGCAGCTGTTCCAGCCTGAAGGGCTCCCATGGGGTGCCCATTTTCCGGAAGGGATTTAAGGGCATCCAGTAAACGAAAATGGATGCACCGTTCTTCCTTTAGTGCGGAGTCAAAGTCAGCCAGCTCTTTTTGCCTTGGCAAATCACCTTTCAGGAGAAGCCAGGCAGTTTCCTCAAAAAAACTCTCTTTTGCGAGGGTTTCCACGGCAATTCCGCGGTATTCCAGCCTGGCTCGTTTGCCATCAATGAAGCTTATGCCTGACTCGGCTGCGGGAACATCGGCCAAGCCGGGGCGAAATTCGGGGTTGCTCATGAAACAATCCTGACCATCGTGCAGAGGGTATATTGGATACAGGGATCGAGGCTTCCTTTGGGAATTTATACAAACAGTTGGCGGGGTGACATTGGCAATCATCTGGCATTGGCCCAAGATAACCTAGCCATGAGCGAAATCACCCCCCAAAAAACGCCTCTAATTTCCCTTTCGGGGGAGCCTTCCAGTAACCTTCCCGGTTTTTTCGGGAATGACAGCTCGAACCTCGACAGATTTTTCCAATCCTTGGGTGAGCGGTCATCCCTTCGCAACAAGCAAATCCAACGCTGGTTCCTGCAAGGAGTTACCGATTTTTACAAAATGTCGGACCTTCCGGTGGGGCTCAGGCAAGCACTTTCGGATTCCTATCTTCCATTTTCCTCAAGAATACTTTTGCACTCCAAGGCAACGGATGACACCGAAAAACTCCTTTTGGAATTTCCCGACAAAAAACAAATAGAAACCGTGGTAATGAAGGAAGAGGGGCGGGCCACCGTGTGCCTTTCCACCCAGGTTGGGTGCGGTATGGGGTGTGTTTTTTGTGCGAGTGGCCTGGAGGGTATCCAGCGAAACCTGCAAACCCATGAGATAAAAGAAGAGTTGTTGCAAATTCGGGCTTTGCTTGGGGTTGAAGGTCGAATTTCCCACATAGTGGTGATGGGAATGGGTGAGCCTCTTGCCAATCTGGAACGACTTTTGCCTGCTTTGGATTGGGCTAGTTCCCCTTCCGGATTGGGCATATCGGCTCGTAATATTACGATCTCCACTGTTGGCCTTCCCAAAAAAATTGTCGAGTTGGCCGAGCATCAGAAACCCTATCATTTGGCTGTTTCCCTGCATGCCCCAAATGACCAACTTCGAAATCAAATCGTTCCCACAAACGACGGAACAGGAATAGGTACAATTCTTGATGCTGCCCAGCAGTATCAGAAAATTTCAGGTCGCCAAGTCACCTACGAATACATTCTTTTGGCGGGTGTTAATGATCATGCTTCCCACGCGGTGGAGTTGTCAAAACTCCTTTCCGGAAGGCAAAGTCATGTGAATCTGATTCCTTTCAACCCTGTGAAGGGTTTGCCCTGGCAGCGACCAAGCGAGGAAACGGTTTCCTTGTTTCGGGAAACTCTTCGATTAAGGGGCGTTTCTGCCACGGTTCGAAAAAGGAAAGGTGCAGATATAGACGCGGCTTGTGGACAACTCCGCAGGGAGGCGGCGCGCCCCCTGTCCGGTGTGAATTGAGGTATCGAAAACCTTGGCAGAACCTGGGGATACTAGCGCGATATTGGCACTCCGTGATCCGGATGTGGCGTTGATGATCCGTGTTCGGGAAGGTGATGATGAAGCATTCAGGGAGATTATTTCCAGGTTTCATGGTCGAATTCAAAATTTCCTCAAACATATGGTTGGAAATGAACAAACCGCTGAAGACCTGACCCAGGAGACTTTCTTACGGGTTCACCGGGCCAGGGGACGGTATCGCGCCAGGTGTCGTTTGGCTTCGTGGCTTTTCACGGTTGCTAACAACCTGGCCCTCAACCGAATTCGTGACAATCCATCAAGGAAAAACTTACCGTTGCCCATGACCGAATCGGGCTCGCTGCCAATAGTTCACTCCACCCCAAGGGCAAGTGTTCCTGAGCCTGTCGGGAACGGAATAGAGCGCCTGGAGGTTGTTGCAGCAGTGCGAGCGGCTCTTGATGCGCTTAATGAAAAACAACGGGCGGCAATTGTCCTCAGCAAATTTGAAGAGATGTCCTACGAGGAAATCGGCAAGGTTCTTGAATTGGGTCCCCAGGCTGTCAAAAGTTTGATAAATAGGGCTCGTGTACGCCTTAAATCGCTTTTAATGGGTATTTTAGATCAAATCCAGCCAAGACCGATTGAAAACCTGGAAGGGGATTTGGATGAATAAAACCCCTCTAAATATCAACACAAATGCAAATGAATTCCACACGCTGCCAGGCGAGTTGGGAATATCCGAAATTGTGACTTCCTACCTTGATGGGGAAGCTACGGTTGACGAGGTCGAAATTGCGAAAAAAATCATTCAGTCCTCACCGGAAATATTGATCGAAGCCCAGGATATTCAAAGGGCTTGGGACCTGTTGGATTTTTTGCCAGTCATGGTTTCAACTGAGGCCAAAACCATTGAAACGATGGCGGTTGTTCTAAGGGAATCCGGGTCCGGTCCCATGGCCTTGGAAGAGTCGGCTTTGCATGGAGCCAATAGCGTTTTTGCATCAAATTCAGGGGTTTCAAATGCTGTATTTCAAGAAAATATTCATTTAAAGTTTTATAAAAAGATATCATTTTTGCGCATTATATTGATGGCGGCAGTTATTGGCGGTTGTCTGGGATTTTTTTCCTTAATTTTATGTAGAGTATTTGATCCAAGGCAAACAGCACAAAAGAGCATTGCAATTGGCTTGGTGGACAACATTGAGATTCTTAGAGATGCCAAAAATCTGGATTTTTTGAGGGCCATTGCGGTTCCTGAATTATTTGGGCAGCCCGATAGTTTGGAAAATCCATGAGCACTTACAAAAAAAATCGAAAACAACCAATAATTTTGCTCACAATCCTACTTTTGTGTCCGGTATTAATTCCGGTTTTTTTTCCGTCGTTTTTCAGGCTAGGAAACGCTGATCATTTTCCTGGCGATTCTGAGATGGCGACGGATGGAAATGAGCGTGGTCAAAATAACTTCGCCATTTATGCGTCCATGAATAAGTCTGATGCGGACCAAATCGATCGTCTTTATGATGATTTAATAAAACTTGAGGGTGTCGAAAGGGAGCGGCTTTGGCATGCGGCCGAAGCGTTTTCCCTGTGGTTGGCCAGGCTTGATGGTTCCGAGAGGAATTCCATTTTGTCTCTTGACGATCCCAAAGAAAGATTGGCCATGGTAAGGAAACTGCGAGAAGCCCAATGGCTCGCTGGCTTGCCTCGTGGAGATCAGGAAAAAATTCGTGCCATCGATAAAGATCAGGATGCAAGGGCTCTTTTGATAAGCCGCATTAGCGCTGAGGAAATAGAAAGGAAAAGTCGAAATCTTGAATTGGCTCGAAAACAAATCCTTCCCTCCATAACCAAAAGTGGAGTTGGATCGTCCAGTTTGAATAAAAATGCGATAACCACTAACGATCGTCCTGCAAAGTTTGAAGAACTGCCTCCGGATGTTCAACTTTGGATTGGGGACAATCTAATGGCCCGGTTATCTGATTACGAAAAAAAACAGATTCGTTTGGCAAGTGGTCGTTGGCCCGATTATCCAAAGACAATTTACCAATTAGCCCGGGATCATTTTCTTTTACCCGAACCCCGACAACCCGTCGACAGTTTTGCTGATATTCCAGAGTTAATTAGAGAAAAATATAGCTCAACCATTATTGAGGGTGTTATGGATAAAAAAGGCTGGACTCCGCCAAGACCGCAAAATCAGGATTATGCTTTGGCCCTTGCGAAATGGGCAGTTT
>CAWUOD010000071.1:0-9708 GCA_963923115.1 uncultured Singulisphaera sp. | reverse complement strand
CCCTTGGCCTGCCCGATAACTTTGGCTTTGAGCCCGGGGCCAATGGTCAGGCCGGGAGCCTGGTCCCCCGCCACCTGGATCGCCATCAGGTCCCGCCAATAGGCGATGAGCTGATCGAGAAGTTCGACCAGGGGAAGCCCCTCGGAAGCGCAAAGCTCGACCAGGCGCAAAAGCTCCGAAACATCATCGGCGATGATCGCGGCGGCGATCTGGCCCATCCGTTCATCATCGGCCGAGCCAAGGAGTTGGCGGACCGAATCGGTGGTCAGTTCGCCCCCCGAAAACGCAAGTAGCTGATCCAGTAGCGACTGGGCATCGCGCATCGATCCCGAGGCGCGGCGGGCGATGAGGCGCAGAGCATCCTCATCGGCTTTCATCTTTTCCCTGGTGACGATGCGTTTGAGGTGTTCGAGAATTTTGTCCTGGGCGATACCCGCCAGATTGAAGCGCTGGCAACGGCTGAGGATGGTGATCGGGATTTCCTGGGGATCGGTTGTGGCGAAAAAGAACTTCACATGCGGGGGCGGCTCTTCGAGCGTTTTGAGAAGGGCGTTGAACGCCTCCTCGGTCAGCATGTGGACTTCGTCGATGATGTAGATTTTGAAGCGGGCCCGGCTGGGAAGGTATTGGACATTGGCCCGGATTTCGCGGATCCGGTCGATACCGCGATTGGATGCGCCGTCGATTTCCAGGACATCGACATCCTCGCCCGATGTGATGGCTTTGCAGATCTCACATGTCCCGCATGGCTCGGGGGTCGGGCCTTTGACACAGTTGAGCGCACGGGCCATGATGCGGGCCACGGAGGTCTTCCCGACCCCGCGCACGCCCGTGAACAGATAGGCGTGGGCGATCCGACCCGAGGAGACGGCGTTTTTCAGGGCATTGGCGACATGCTCCTGTCCAATCAAATCCTCAAAACCCACAGGACGATACCGGCGGGCGATGACAGTGTAATTGCTGGACGGATCGGCCAAGGTAGCTCACACCCCTCAAAGGTTGCCCGCTTGCGGGGAAGTCGGGCAATGGGGAACAAATGCGGACGCCCGCATCAAAAAGGTCGCTTGGGAAAATTGTAGGGAAGGGGAGAAAAAAAAGGGGCCGCGTCGCGGCGCCGGAAGAGGATCATCCACTGCGCAAGGTACGGTCCCTTATGGCTGCTCCTTCCGGCCTGACCAGGTTCAAGACTTTCCTTCGCGTGGGTCCCCTCCCGGCGCCCCGACGCGGCCAAATGGCCCCGTCCGATGCCGGAATGGGTTGACCGGTCAGGGTTTGGGAAGAGTCGCACCCGGATCTGCCGCCTCTTCAACCACCCGGAGAATCTCGACGGGGGTTTCAGGGGAGTGGCTTCCAGGCGGCTCATCCTCCAAGACGATGACCGGCCTAACACTTATCTTACGCACAATTTCCATTCCCTGCACCACCCGTCCGAAGAAAGTGCGGTCATCCCCCTCGGCCCGTTGGGTCTGTAACGACAGAAAGAAGCGGGTGGCGCCAGAATCCGCCGGGCCATCGCGGCAGGCGCCTACCAAGCCCTCGCCTGCGGCATCAGCTGGAACTTTTTCATCCCGAAGCCAATATCCGATGCTGCCAGAGGGTATTTTCCCATCTCCCATTGGGCATCCCGCTTCCAACCAGCTGACGCGGGGGCCATTGGGGGTTTCCATTTGGGCGATACGCTCCACCCGAAGACCATCAAAATAGCCCACCCGGGTCAGAGCCAGAAAATTGCGCACATGATTGGGAGCCCAATCGGGACGAAGTTCCACGACAATCCCGCCCATAGAGGTTTCGATTCGCACCCGTATCGGGCGGGGTTTCCCCGCGGCATCCGTCAGGGAGATTTTGGGCCAAACCTCTTTGACCTGATCCACCACCTTGAAGGCGGATTTCTTGGTCAGGGTCCGGTCGACTGGTCTTGGGGCATCTTTGGGGGGATCCTCCGCCGATCGGGTCGCCTGGTCGAACGATTGTCCCAGATCGAGAGCCGGGGTTTCGGCTTTGGCCTTTTCGGGTTTCTTTTCGGGACCACAACCCAGAAGAACCAAAAAGGAGAGACCAAAAAGTGCGCGCCACATACCCGGGCCCCCAAGCGCCGCCCAAAAGCGGCCATATGCGAAGCAAATCCACCCCCCGAAGGCGGGATGAATGCCAATTGCCATCATCGGCCGAACCGCCTGTCGGGATCAAGCCGGGCACCCTTGACCCCTACTCAACCCCGGGTGATTGGTCTTCCGGCAGCGGGAGGTCTTCGATCAGGTCGGCCCGGGGAATGGCCCGCAAGAGGGAGAGGAGCTTTTCCTGGTCCAGGGCGGCGATTTTTTCGGAAGTTTCTTGGGGGATGGAATCAAAACGCCCTTCGAGTGAGGCCAAAACCGCGGAAACGAGCCCCGCTTTGACCCCTTGTTCGTACACGGTTTTGTTCATGATTGCGATTTCCGCGTAGGGTTCGGTGGCCAACAGGGTTTCAAAGGCTTGTCGTTGATCGGCATCCAGGGGGAGATTGGCCTGAATGAACTCCCCAAGCAGGATTTTTTCCGCATCGGTCCGGTTCGACCGGAAAACCACCCGAAGCGCTTCCGCCCCCAGCCAGGCCACCTTTTCGGGCGCAATGGTCATGAAAGGCGCCAAAGCGACGGCAATTGGGTTTCCGGTCGCCAAATAGTCTATTCCGCTAAGCCCTTTCAGAGCCACATAAAGACAGCGGACCACCCGGGTTTCCAGATCGAAGAAGGATTCGCGCCAGGAAAGGACTCCGATGCAGTCGCCTTTGGCTTTGCCGTAAATCACCAGCGGAAGCACGGGTAGTCCGGTTTGTTGACGCAGTTGCAAATGGTAGGTGGGCACCCTGGTGTCGATTGAGCTCCCGGCGGCCTCCCCGGGATCCGTGAAATCAAGATACCAGACAACCAGGCACTCCGCGGCAGATTTGTCCGGGGAGGAATTTGGCTCGGGGGTGGATCGAAAAGGGACCTTCGCGATCAAGTCAGGAGGCCAGCTCGATTCTCCAGGAATGCGGGGGAGTTGTTCGGGTTTCATCCATTCGGTGGATGCGAGTTCCAGCCGGGCGGCCCACTCCGGAAAAAAGATTTCCAAAAATTCGGGAAAAAAGCCCCGGAGGAATTGGGGAAAAATAGGTTCCTGGGGTGGCATGAAGGCTACCTCGGCGGGGGACAGGTTTGGTTCGGCTTTCCCCAACCTTGCGGGATTTGGGGGCAAAGGTCAATCCGACAGGCTTCAGAGGGACCGTTTTGTCCACCAAAATTGCATTTTCGTGGACTAAAAGCCATCAAAACCACCCGGACAACGGAAGAGACCCTCCGAAATGTCAAAGCGGGAAAGGCGGGCAGGATCGGCCAAAGTGGCGTAATTGGGGCGAAGCGGGTAACCGACGAAAGAGAGCAAATCAGCAGAACCTGAATAATCTGGTTCTTTTTCTTAATCCTTTTCCGGGATTTGCCGATGGAATGCTTGGCGAGATTGATGGGCACCGGAATGACCCACCGCAAGGCATGAAGCCGAAGCGGTTTTCCGACCCGGAGGGCTTGCCAAGCCGTAATGCATGGTTCGAAGACCCCGGCTGGGAAAGGATTCCTTAGCTGTTCGACCCAAGATTGCGGAACCCGCCCGCCGTTTCAAAAGATCACTTCCGGCCGCATGAGGCGTCCGGGGATCCCAGGACGGCGGTGAATCCTGAACTTGTCATCCCCAGAGGACAAGGAATGGGTTCCACTAGCCTGCCACCCCCCCAGGGAGTTCTTGACTCATGAAAAAGGATGTTTTCACGACGGGCCAAGTTGCCCGCATCTGCAAGGTTGCTCCCCGCACCGTTTCCAAATGGTTCGATTCCGGACGCCTTCGCGGTTACCGCATTCCAGGAAGCCAGGACAGGCGCATTCCCCGCGATCACCTGATCCGGTTCCTCAAAGACCACGACATGCCTTTGGGCGAACTCGAGAAGGAAGGCTGGCACAAGATCCTTGTGATCGGTGCGGAAAAGCTCTTCATCGATCGCCTCAAGAACCTTATGCCCGAAGCGGATGATTTCCGCTACGAGATCGCCAACAGCGGTTTCGAGGCCGGCATCCAGGCGGAAAGCTTCCATCCGGACACCATCATCGTGGATCTGGCCATGGGACGCAGCGAAGGCCTGCAAATGGCGGTCAATCTCCGCAAGAATCCCGCATACGAGCAGACTGTCATCATCGCGATGGCTTCGGAGGACGAAGCCGCCCCCGAAAAGCTCATCGAAAGCTACGGACTCAACGAAGTATTCAAGAAGCCTTTCGACACCGCGCTCCTTTCGGAGTTGGTGCGTCGCAAAATCGAGGAAAAAGCCGAGCTTTAACCGGCGTTTCCCAAAGGCCGCAGGCTACAGACCCCGGGTCCCGCAAGGGCTTCGGGGTCGCGGTCTTTTATGAGGACAAAAGGTGTCTTTGGCGGGTTTTTTGAGTTGGCGCGGACGAACGGGTCCGCGACGGGATCCAAAGAAAGATCTATTTGGTCCGTGAGGCCCTGAGGATCAGGACATCCGACTGTTTTCGCACCCTGTGAACCCAGGATGCCCAAAGGCTCGACAGATTGCGGTTGCGCAAAAGTCCGGCCCAGCCTGGAGTTTTCGATCCAAGCCGCTTGTGCATGTTGATGGCGCTTTGGCGCATCCAGGACGAATGGTTCAGACGCCCAATCTCGTCGACGCGGAGTCCCGCCCGGATCGCCACATCCCCAAGGGATTTCGCGGTGAAATGACTCAGGTGAATGGGCAGGTCAACACCCAGCCAATCCGGACCGAAAGCCTTGAAATTCCACGAATCAAGGGCGGGAACCGCGACAACCAGTTTGCCCCCCGGAACAAGGAGCTTTTCCGCCGCCTTGAGAACCGCCACCGGGTCGTGGACATGTTCCAGGGAGTGCCACATGGTGATGACTTCGAATTGGCGGTCCGCCAGAGCCGGATGGGGCAGGCTGCCATGAAGGACCTCCCAACCCTGTTCCGTCAGGGTTTGCGCCATGGCCGGGCTTGCGTCGATACCCGTTACCGTCCAACCCTGGGCCTTCATCCGGACCAGATACGATCCCGAGCCGCAACCAAAATCGAGCAGCCTGGCCTGGCCAAACGGGGACATTCCCTTGCGCTCGGACAGCTCCCCAAAGCGGCCACCCGATTTCCCCCTCTCTTTTTTTGGGGATTTGCGGGTGCTCTGGTGTGGCTTGTAATCGCTGGAATAAAAGGATCCGATTAGAGTCTGATCGGGCCTGGGGGCTGTGTAGGTGAAACCGCAACCTTCACATCGCGCGATCGAAACATCCTGCGGAGAGCCCCCCGGAGGGCAAACCCGCCCCTTTAGCAGCGTTTCCCTCCGATCGGTTCCGCAAACAGGGCAACCGGGATCTTCCCAGCCCGCCCCAAGGGTCTTGTTCTCGCCGTTTTGCGCGTCGTGGCTCATTTGGATCCGTCCTGGATTTCGATGATGGTGATTGGCGATTAGGACTGCTTCGGGGTTGTGGAAGGCGACTTTTCGATGATGGCGCCTTGGGAATCCATTTGGGGCATGTCGGGTTCATTGAGATTGAGGGGCTTGCCGGGACGAACCCGGATGTTGATCGCCTCCACTCCCAAAGCAAACGCCATGGTGAAATAGATGTAGCCTTTCTGGACCTCCTGGTGGAATCCCTCCAACACAAGGAGGAAACCGATCAAAATCAGGAACGAAAGTCCAAGGATTTTCAGGGTCGGGTGTTTTTCGACAAGGGCGGCAACCGGTTCGCTGGCGATCACCATGATCCCGATTGTGATCACCATGGCCGTGATGATAATGGAAAGATCGCGCGCCATCCCGACAGCGGTGATAACCGAATCGAGCGAGAAAATGATATCTATCACGGCGATCTGGCCCACCACCATCCAAAACGAGGCGAAAGTGCGCTTGGGGCCGGAAAGGTCGTCCTCCTCGCCTTCGAGCTTGTGATGGATTTCCATCACGCTTTTTGCGACCAGGAACAGACCCCCCGCAACCAGAATCAGATCCTTGAGGGAAAGGTGGAGGACATGGTTGAGGATTCTGGGAATTTCCGGGATCTCCACAATCGGCTCGGTAAGGCCCATCAGGAGATTCACGGCGAAAAGTAGTGCCAAACGGGTAACCAAAGCCGCGAGCAATCCAACCCGGCGCGCCAGGGGTTGCTGTTTGGGAGGGAGTCTGCCCGCCAGAATGGTCAGGAAAATGATATTGTCGATACCAAGGATGATTTCCAGGCCTGTAAGCACAAGGAGAGAAACAATCCACTGGGAAATATCCATGCCAAACTTTCCCACCCCAAAGGAGAAAAAAGCCAGTCTATGGATACGGCCCGCAAGTCGCGAGACGAAAACGGTTCAGACCGGGAAAGGGAGTCAAAAGACCCGGCGAACCAGCGGGATATGGCCCCCTCCGGCGCCCGAAAAAGAAAACCGGCCATTTACAGCATCAGACCATTCTCTTCAGATGGCCAGCATCAGGACCACCGGCCAGGAACCGCAATTCCATCCTGTTTGCATTTTCATGCATTCATCGCAAAACCCGCCTCGCCATGGCGGCGGCGTTTGATCCAAACACAAATGGCGCCAGCCGCAAGCGCGAAACCGCTCAGGACAAATGTGCCTGGCTCGGGTACCGCTGTGACATCCACCTGGCCTGCAAGATCAATGCCGATGTCAGCGGTAAAGGTGCTGTTGGAAACGCTATACGAATTTTGTTCGGTAATCGGCGAACCATAGTAAAGGGTAAGGGAGCCCTTTGTAATACCGCTCATGTTCACCGTGAACCCGTAGCTGGTGTCGGCTGCAAGTGTGACATTCGAGCCAGTGAAGTTGTTGAATGTGTAAGCCGTGACACTTGTATTGGAAATATCGCCGGCATTAATCGTTGCGCTTGTGGCATCCACACTTCCGCTGCCGCTGACAGGGACGGCATTGGTCCCTGGTGTTCCGGTGATGTTTTTGATGTCAATTTTTACTGTTCCCTCAGCGCCGCCGGTATTTTTCAAATACACCGTGACGGAAACCATCTGCGCGGCAGAACTTCCGGTTGTGAAAGTCTGGCCCCGGGAGTTATTATTTGAAATTGTTGCCGTGCCCGAAGATAGGGCATTGTTATAAACAAGATCGGCATGGCAAGCACTAGTTACAAAAAGAAAAGCCAAAAGAGAAAAATACCGCACCAAAGCTCTCCGGGTTTGGAACAATCCAAATTTTTTACCATCCAAAAAAATTTTACAAAAAAGTCATGAAAAGACAAGCTTTTAGGAGTTCACTTTTGAACAAATCGATCATTAGGCATTCATCAGGAACCCATATTGTTGAAAATCATACCCCCAAACCTTCGGTTGAAGTGGGCTGAGATGATTGGGTTGGGCTTGAATGGATTCGCGCCCAAGCCACCCATTGTCGACTCCTGTTTGACCTTCCCGGATTCGTTTATTGGAATGGGTGCGGACCCGGACAAGTGAAAAAATCAGGCATTCGCTCGCTTTATCGGGTTCCATTCTTCCTTGTTGCCAAACAAATAACCCAAGCCAAGACATCCTTTCCTTTCATTCGAATGGGATGTCTGCAGATTCCATCATCCGTGTCCGTTTACTGTTTGATAAAATAAGCCTGGGTTGGGAAGCGAGCTCCATCCCTGACCAGCTTGGATGGCATGGTTTGCCAACAGGGAATCTGATCATGATACATTCATTGCCACTCATGGTTTTCACCCTGATCGTCCCCATGCAGGAGGCAAACCCAAGTTCATCCCCAGCCGAAATTGCCGCCCGTTTCACCAAAGCGGCGACATCCGGTTTTGCCCGGTGGGACAAGGATGGAGATGGGTTTGTTACCCTTCGCGAATCAACCCGGGCCATCGCGGACAAGTCCAACAAGGGGGATGAAGCCGCGGCCATCGGCACGCTACACACCATACTTCGGGAACCGGGTCTTAGAATTGGCGCGATCGGTCTGGAGCAGGTTCGGGAACCCGCGCGAAGGCCATTGGGAATGGCCAATTGGAACAAGCAGTTTGACTTGTTGGCCAACGCGGTCAACGCACCCCGCGGTCCCCTGTTTGGTCCGGGCGCCCCAAAAATCGAAGGCATACGGCAGGGGCTCGAAGGGGATTGCTATCTGATTGCGACCATGGGGGCCCAGGCGAACTTGCACCCCGACAAACTCCGGTCGATGTTCAAGGAGCTTCCCGACCACCAGGTCGAGGTGCGATTCAATGGGTATCCGGTTGTTGTTGAAGAGTTAAGCGATGCGGAAAGGGCATTGGCAGCCACCTCGGGAGACCAGGGGACATGGATTTCGATCATTGAAAAAGCGTGGGGGACTGCAATCCTCAGGATCCGCCGGGAATCCTTTGGAAACGCCCTCGACCGGGCGGGCGGTGGAGGGAATCCTGCCTTGGTCATCCAAATCCTCACGGGCCGCAAATCCATTCTTCACCAAATCGTCCTGGAAGATGGCATCGACGAGGTCATGAAACGACTCGATTACAGTTTCCGATCCGCCATGGAGGAAAAACGCCTTGTCTGCGCGGGAACGGATCGACGCGCCCTGCCTCCCGGGCTTGCGCAGACCCACGCCTATGCGGTCCTGGGGTACAACCCGAACACGCGGGATGTCACG
This sequence comes from uncultured Singulisphaera sp., assembly GCA_963923115.1. Classification (GTDB taxonomy): domain Bacteria; phylum Planctomycetota; class Planctomycetia; order Gemmatales; family Gemmataceae; genus SYLG01. The sequence continues at coordinate 1,061 of CAWUOD010000071.1, read as the reverse complement.
CTTTGGAATCCCTGGGGCAATGATTTTCAACCGGAGGGCGGCCCTGGACTGCGAACAGGTTACGAGACAAAACAGGGCAAATTCACGCTTCCCCTGTCGGACTTCGTGCGCGTCTTTGACCGTGTGATGATCCAGAGCGCCAGTCGAATTGGGGATGATTGACAGGAAATCACAGGGCCACATCGCCCAACCTCGCTAAATTGAGGATGGGTATTTTTAGGCATCCAAACTTCCAGGGATTTCCAGGACATGACCGAGCAAGAGACCGCCCTTCGCGATCAGGCAATCGCCGTCAATCAAAAGCTTTTGGATGCGATCATGGGGGCCGATTGGGCCACCTATGAAACCCTCTGCGACAAAACCCTCACCTGCCTTGAGCCCGAGGCTCCCGGCCAGGTCGTCATCGGTCTCGACTTCCACAAGTTCTATTTCGCACCCTCCGCGGGCGGGACCACCAAGCGGATCCAGACCACCATGGCCAACATCGAAGCCCATGTCTGTGGCGATGTGGTGATCCTCGTCTATGTCCGTTTGGTGCAGGTTGCCGGAGGCGATGGTTCCTATGTGACCAAATCGACCGCCGAAACCCGCGTCTGGAGGAAGACCCAGAGCGGCTGGAAGCATATCCACTTCCACCGGACACCTTTGGCCTCCGCCTAATCGCGGTCACCCCGCTCTTTTGTTCACCCCAATCGGAAAAAAACCATGTCCACTCCGGAGGACATTCCCGCCGTGCTCGGTGGTGCACCCCTTTTCCCAAAGGGACCACCCGAATGGCCTGGTGGTCTTCCGGAAGTTCGCGATGCCCTTGTTGAGGCCTGGGCGGATGGGGCATGGGGCCGCTACGATGGTCCACTTGTCGAAACGCTCCAGCAAACAGCCGCGGATTGGTTGGGGCGCCAGCACGCCCTCGGTGTGGCAAGCGGAACACTGGGGCTGGAACTTGCCCTGAGGGCCCTGGGGGTTGGCAACCCCAACGGAAACAGGGCGGATAACCGGATGGGGGTGGCCCTTTGTGATTACGCTGTCTCTTATACACATCTGACGCTGCCGACGATACT
>CAWUOD010000070.1:0-9734 GCA_963923115.1 uncultured Singulisphaera sp. | reverse complement strand
ACAATCACCCCCTCGGCGGGATTCCATACCTTGATCTGTCGGTCCGCCCCGGCCGATGCGAGATATTTGCCGTCCGCCGACCATGCCAGGGCAAAAACCGCATCGTGATGTCCATCAGGTGCTGAAGGTGGAGGCGGTGGGTTATACTTGGTGCTTTTATCGCCACCGGGTTTTTCGGGCGCCGGGGCAAATTCCCTCTGGAGTTGACCGGTTTGCGGGTCATAAAGCCGAATGGAGCGGTCCATGCCCGCGGCGGCGATGCTGCCACCATCGGGCCGAAAGGCAACCGCATAGACCTGAAACGCCTGGGCTTTCTGCCCAAGGGTGATCTCCCTGGACTTGTTGCCCGTTTCGGGATCCCAAAGTCGGAGCTTTCCATCGCGACTTCCGGTCGCGACCCACCGCCCTTTGGGATCATAGGCCACCGCGTCCACGGGTGCCGGAATGCCGATTGCCTTGGCGGGACTGTCAGAGGCGACCTTCCATAAGTGCATTCCGGAGGGGAACGGGATATACAAATCACTACTTTGCGGGCCGCCAAAGTTTAAAAAACCGCAGTCCTTTGTAATCCGGACCCTCCCCAGACTTTTCAATCCCTCCTCGCTCATGGGGGGAGTGGGAAGTTTCGTGGTATCGTAGATTTCGGCGTAGTTTTCGGTTTGGACGCAAAACCAGTTACGGGCCGGGTGAAAAAAGACCCGTCGTATGGATCCGTCCAAGGTTGCTTCGGCGACTTGCTTTCCATCGGTTTGAAATAGCGACAATTGATTTTCCGAAGCCCCGACGATGAGTTGCTGGGTCCGTGATTGGGAAAGGCTTTGCCAGACTTTTCCGGTCGCGAATGGAGCCTCTGGTTTGCCATCCACGGGTGAAAGCCTGGAAATTCCGCCAACAACCTTTGTGGTTCCGATTTTTGGCAGGCCCGCCAGGGGAATGGATCCGCCAAAAACATCCAATGGTCCCGCCCCTGGTGGAATCGGAACCCACCTTGCCAGGGGGATGGATGAAAGCATCAGCCCTTTTTCCGTGGCCATCAGCCATTGTTGACCTCCTGAAAACACAAAAGCATCCGAACATTTTGTGCCTGGCGGGGAGCCATGGAGAAATTCCCCCGTGGCGGCGTCATGAATTCGTGCCATCCCAATCGTGTCTACAAGGATGAGAAATCGGTTGTCCAGATCAAATGAAAGCCTGGCGATTTCCCGTGATAAAAGACAGGAAAGAGTTGGCTTGTCGCCTTTGGTGTCTCCTATAGAGAGGGTTTTTCCATCCATCCACGCCAAGCGGTTTCCATCGCGCGATGTGGCTTTAAGTGCGCTTTTTGGTGGAACGGGGCCTTTCGCCATTTCATTGGCAGGTATTTGCTCGAAACCAAAAGGGTTGGTCTGGATACCCGATCCCAGGATGGTCAGGAGTTGGGTTCCGTTGGGGTGGAAGACGGCGGCCCTGAAATCCCGAAACGGCCCCGAGCGGCCAACCAAAGTGCCCGATTTCAAATCATAGACATCGACAAATTGTTCTGAACCCACGGATCGGGAGAGCGCGAATCGCTCCGGATGACCGGATTCCAGTTTTCCCGTCTCCCCTTCGGGGATTTGTCCTCGAATGGCTTGCCAATCGAATGCGGGCGCATTGGCCTGGGGGGGCGCGTTGGCGGGTGGTGGTGTGATATCAATCCGGAAAAACGCCTTGCCTGCCGCATCAACAAGGAGAACTCTCCTGCCATGGACGCCCATGGATTTGGCGACAAAACCCGCGGGGCCGGCCACGGGTTCGCGTTTTCCTTCGCGCACACGCAACCAGTCCATCGAGCCATTTTCCCGGAGGATTAGGACATTACCCTCGACTTCGGCGATTGACAAAACCGGGGCACCCGGGAGGTCGGTCCATTCCTTGATGGTGAACCTGGCCGGAGGATCCCCCGCTTTGAAACCATTATCCCATGGCGCTTTCCAAAGCTTTACAATGCCTGTCCTGTCCCATGTGACAAGAATTCCCGTCGAAAGCCACAGGTTGCCGATGACTGGTCCGGTATGAGCCATGATTCCGGGTTGCCAAACATCACCAGTCGCGCGCCGATGCCACACCAGCCTTCCATCGGAAAGCCCACACAGGAAATCTCCACCGTCGGGTGAAACCGAAATCGAGGTCATTCCAGGTGGGCCATTGATTTCACGATCAACCCGTCCTGATGGGGGATCGACCAGACGGAGTTTTGGCCCCGGGCCATGAACAAGCAGCCTTCGACCCTGGTGGACAACTTCCACCTTTTGAGCGCCACCGGCAAAGGGGATTGGTTTGGGTGCCTCGCCCACGGGTGGTTGCCAATGTTGTGTTCCAAGTCCCTCGATGGAAATTCCAAGCCTTCCTCCTGCCATAATCGCAAGGTCTGAAACGGGTCCGGGGGCCCGGAGGGAGAGTTTCGCCTGTTTGTTCATTCCAGACCAGATAGCCCATTGGTCTTTCTGGTTTAGAGTGATGGCAATCGGCCCTTCCGGACCATTCCCCCCGGCTGCGGCAATAGCACCGGAGGACCCCTGGAGGTCGGTGATCCTGTCTCCGCCCGGGAATTTTGCCCAAAACAGGTCTCCCTGGGTTCCTTTTGGAGGACCCGCCAGGACCTTGTCCGTCTCCCCTGCGAGGATTCGCCCCAGGGAAGGAGATCCCGGCCAGACTTTGGGAAGGGTCGGGTCCACCCGCCAACTTTTGACGGAGTTCTCCGGTCCCCCGCTGACTAAACCCTCCCAACCCGCTTCGAAAAGTCGGAAAGGGCCCTCGTGTCCCTGCCAGGTCTGAAGCCATTTGCCTTTTGCATCGGCAACCGCGATTTCACCTTTTTCCGTGGCAATCGCCAAATATCCCGAGGTCATTCTTGTGGCCTGGGTAACCTTCCCCGCAAGGCCAATTGGGCCGGGTTCAGGGGATAGGGGCACCGCCTTTTCTTTGGCTTTGTCGGTTTGTTTGAAAAGTTCGCCCTTCGTGCCGACAAGGATTTTTTGGTTGGGTTGGTCACCGGGCAACACGGCCGCGATGTTCCCGTTGAATCCGGCGGGCAGGTCGGACAGAGGCGAGGCTTCCAGACGGGGATTTTCCCAAATGCGAAGCGCCTGATCCATGCCGCCCGATGCGATCCATTTTCCATCAGGGCTAATGTCGGTGGAGAGGATGATTCCCTGGTGACCACCCGGGCCTCCCAGGGTTCGGAGCAGCCTCCCGCCGGCCATTTCCCAAACTCGCAGGGTTTTGTCAAAACTTGCCGTGACCGCGGTCAAGCCACCCGGATCCATTGCCGCGCTGTAAACGACATCCCTGTGACCACCAAGGCCAATCACGCCTGGGGGCAGGGTGGGTGGAGTTCCCGGTTTGCCAGCCGGGCCCGGATTTTGGGCCAAGCCAATGGAAAGTGGTCCCGCCAAAAGCATCAACAAAAAGAAGGAGAACAGGCGCCCAGTCATGGCAGGCTCCGGGGAGGGAAGTTGGGGCATCAGGCGGAGGGATACTCATTTGGTACCCCACAAGGATGTCTTCGCCCATGGGGAAGTCGGATTTCGCAGGCGATTTGACCCACAGGAAGTTTTACCCAAGGGTTCATTTAATTGATCCGGGGATTTTTCCCGGGAATGGTGGCCTGGGGAAGGCGGACCACGAAGGTGGATCCCATTCCGGGCTCGCTTTGAGCTTCCACCGTGCCGTGCATGGATTGAACCAGATGTTTGACAATACTCAATCCCAGTCCGGTTCCGCCCATCTCCCGCGATCTTGCGCGGTCCACACGGTAAAACCTTTCGAAGATTCGCGGCAGGTCCTCGTGTGGAATGCCGATGCCGTTGTCCCTGACCGAAAGGCGCAACCGATTCCCCTCTGGCGCGAGTGTCACCAGTACCTTGCCTTTTTCAGGTGTATATTTGATCGCGTTGTCCACCAGGTTGTCGAGAATCTGGCGGATCGATTCCTGGTCGGCCCAAATGGTGTTTTCCCCCTCGAGGGTTTGGATTTCCACCTCGAGAGTTTGTCCTCTTGCTTTGGCCCGGGCTTCCAGTCTTTCAATGCAATCCGCGACGGATTCGGCCAGATCAATCTCCTGAAAATCGAAAACCTCGCTGCCCGATTCGACCCGCGCCAAAGCCAAAAGGTCAATAATAAGTGCGTGCAGCCGGTTTCCCTGGTCCTCGATTTGTTTGAGGAAAGTCCCACGACCATCCACATCTTCCACCGCGCCATCAAGGAGAGTCTCCACGCATACCTTGATCACCGCCAACGGGGTTTTGAGTTCGTGGCTGACATTGGCGACAAATTCCTGACGCAAAGTCTCAAGTCGGCGCAATTCGCTGACATCACGCACGCCGATCACCGTCGCGCCACGATCCCGTTCGGAAGTGGCAACATTTCCTAGCGACGCGACATGGAACACAAGTTGCTTTTCCGGCGGGCCATTCCAAAGAACCTCGAGACGAACTGGAGCCCCGGTTAGCCTCGATTTTTGACAAGCCTCAAGAAGGGGACGGTGTCGAACCAGTTCCCAAATTCGGGCCCCCCGTGGATCGGATTGGCGAAGTTGTAATAATTCCACAGCCCGTTCGTTCGCAAAGACAATTCTCTCCCCGGAGTCCAAGGCGAGGACACCCTCCTCCAGTCCCGAAAGCACGGCTTGCAATTTGCCCAACTCAAGGCGCAGCTCCCCAATGGTGTCCGAGCGTTGTTCGTAAATCCTTCTGATCCTTCGGGCAAGATCGTGAAAGGCGTCAGGGCCCTCCAGGTCGGGTATCGCGGCAAGGGGATTGTTTTCCAGCTCCTGCAGAAAATGGTTGATCTGGTTGATTGGCTGCTGGAAAGTCCGGGTCATGAAAGATGCGATGATGAATGCCAAAAAGGATCCGCCCAAAACAGCGACCCCACCAACGAACATCCACCGTGTTTTCATGGGCTCGGGAAGCACCGCAAAATAGATCGAACCCGTGTACAGGATTAAGAGGACAAAAAGAATCCAAAGCCCAAACATGGGCCAAAAGAAAAAACCCCAAAGTGTGGGGCGCGAAACCGGATCGTTAAAAACCCTTGGTGACATTAGGGAAATCTACGCCCACGCCACCATTGGGGCCAGCCAAACCGCTCATTTCCAATGGGTTTGGGCCTTGTCGATTTTCCCAATTCACAAGATCTTCTTCAATCGTCCCCCGGGCCCCAAAGGAGAGTGGAATGTCGAAGCTTTAGGGTTCCCTGTATGGGAACCAACTCCCACCAAAGGCCATAGAATGCATAATTCATTGAAAGGGGTCAGGAACTTTACCTTTCCCCTTTGCTTTCGGCCCGTCCGCTTCTGGCCCGTCCGCTCGCGATGGCGGTCATAATAGCCTGGGTGGTAAAGCCAAAGCCTGCCCAAAGGCACATGGAAACCGCGATAAAAAGGTCAGTACGATTCATGCACGATGCATCCTTTGCTTTTTTGAAGGAATTATTGGAAACACCAAGTCCCTCAGGATTTGAGGCGCCTGTTCAGGAAGTTGTGAGGCGATTCGCCACCCCATTCGCCGATGAGGTACGGTCCGACCGTCACGGAAACCTTATCGCCATTCGGCGGGCCACAAAAAAAAGCAACGAGGAGGCTCCCAGAGTGATGCTGGCGGGGCACTGTGACCAGCTTGGATTGATGGTGATGCACATAGACGAGCAGGGGTATTTGATGATTCAGCCGATCGGGGGCTGGGATATCCCGATCCTTTTGGGGCAGCCTCTTACGGTCTGGACCCGGACTGGCCCGGTTCCGGGTGTTTGCTCCCGGAAAGCGCCCCACCTTTTGACACCCGAGGAAAAGAACAAGCTTCCGCAATTTCATGACTTGTGGGTGGATATTGGCGCCAAGGACAAAAAAGAAGCAGAATCCCTTGTTCAGATAGGTGACTCGATCACCGCGCAATTGGGGTATCGTCCCATGCGCAATGGCTTGGCCTCGGCCCCGGGAATGGACGACAAGGTGGGTGTTTGGACGGTTTTTGAGACACTTCGCTTGTTGGATGGCCGACCTCTGGGGGTGGATCTTTTTGTGGTTTCCACCGTTCAGGAGGAGATTGGCCTTCGGGGAGCTGCAACCAGCGCCTACGGGATCAATCCCACCGTGGGGATCGCGGTGGATGTCTGCCACGCCACAGACACACCCGGGTCGGAGAAAAAGCAGGTTGGCGATGTGAGGCTTGGTGGAGGCCCGGTGATATTCCGTGGGGCAAACATCAATCCACGTGTATTTGAAAACCTGGTGGACGCTGCATCGGAGAATCAGGTCCCGCACCAGCTTCGGGGTGTGCCCCGGGCGACGGGGACCGACGCCAACGCGATCCAGTTGGCCCGTGAGGGTGTTGCCACCGGACTGGTTTCCATCCCGAATCGATACATGCATAGTCCCGTGGAGATGGTCGCCCTTGCCGACCTCGTGGAGTCCTCAAGGCTGCTTTCCGCTTTTTGCCTTCGTGTGGACGCGGAAACCAACTGGATTCCGTGATGAAGCCCCTGTGCATTCTTCTTTTAGGCCAGTTCCTTCTTCCCTTCCAGGGGGAGGCTGGGCGCTCGTCCCCCGACCAAAAAAACATAGCCCCATCCCAAATGGATTTTATCCGTGTTTCCCCCGACCATAAGGGATTTGAAACCGGTGGGAAATCCTGGATGCCGTGGGGTTTCAACTATGACCATGACGACGAAGGCCGCCTAATAGAAGACTATTGGGACAAGGAATGGGATAAAATTGAAGGCGATTTCGCCGAAATGCGCGAAATGGGCGCCAATGTCGCCCGGCTGCACCTTCAGACGGGAAAGTTTCTGGACGGCCCGTTCACGCCCAATCAGAATGCCCTGTCAAAACTCCGGCAACTTTGCTCCCTGGCAAGAAAATCCGGCTTGCGACTCAACCTGACCGGACTTGGTTGCTATCACAAAAAGGATGTTCCCGCCTGGTATGACCGGCTCGACGAAAAAAGTCGCTGGGAGGCACAGGGGACTTTCTGGAAAGCGATAGCCCGGGAAATCCGTGATGACCCGGTTGTATTTTGTCTCGACCTGATGAACGAGCCTGTTGTTCCCGGGGGTAAACGCCAGCCGGGCGATTGGCTTGGCCCTCCATTTGGGGGAAAACATTTTGTCCAGGTGATCGCGCTTGACCAGGCATCCCGTCCCCGCCCGGAAATCGCGAAAAACTGGATTGACCAGTTGGTCCGTGAAATCAGAACCGTCGATTCCAAACATCTGATTACAGTGGGATTGGTGGATTGGAGTCTTGATCGCCCGGGGCTTACCTCGGGTTTTGTGCCGGAGAAAACCTGTCAAAGTCTCGATTTTCTTTCCGTTCACCTATACCCAAAAAGGGGAAAGATGCGGGAGGCCCATCAAACCCTCAAGGGTTTCCAGATCGGCAAGCCGCTTGTCCTTGAGGAAACATTCGCCCTGGAGTGCTCGGCAAAAGAACTTGGGGATTTTCTCCAAACAAGGGATGTCGGATTGGCTGGCGTGTTCAGTTTTTATTGGGGCAAACCCCTGTCCGAACTCAAACAATCCAAATCCCTTGGAGATGCATTTTTACGGGATTGGCTCGAGGTTTTTTTGCCGTTAAATCCAAACGCAAATTAGGCGGCATGAAGCCAACCCGCCTTCAAAAAAAGTCCACGATGGGTTCGAGGGTTCGGTCGTCGCAGAAGGTTGCTCAGGCGGTCGGTGAACTGGATGGGCCATCCAGGCAGGCTTATGTCTCCTGGGGAACCTGTCCGCTGGTGCCGATTGCGTTGGCGCCTGTTTTTGGATCGGATGGTTTTGTGTCCGCTATTTTTTGGTCGTTTGGTTTAGGTTCATTTCCCGAGCGTTCGGCCCGACCGAATATCATTCGGCCGGCGGGTGTTTGGATTACGCTGGTGACGGTGATTAAAATCTCCTGGTTGACGAATTGGCGGCCCGATTCGATGACCACCATGGTACCATCTTCAAGGTAGCCCACGCCCTGACCGGGTTGGTCCCCCGCCTTGACCACTTTGATCTGCATGATTTCGCCAGGCAAGGCAACAGATTTCAGCGCGTTCGCCAATTCATTGAGGTTGATGACCTCAACCCCCTGAATCTGGGCGATTTTGTTCAGGTTGAAGTCGTTGGTCACAACCCTTGCGTCAAGGGCTCTGGCCAAAAGCACAAGCCTCTCATCAACCTTTCTCACATCCTGGGCACCGGCGATGGTCCCATCATGAAACTGGATTTCGAGTTTCGGATTGCTTTGCATCCTTTTGAGGATGTCCAGACCCCGACGACCCCGGTTTCTTTTGAGACGGTCACCGCTGTCCGCGACCATCTGAAGCTCATTCAGGACAAATCTGGGAACTATCAGTCGGTTGTCAAAAAGCCGGGTATCGCAAAGATCGGCAATCCGTCCGTCAATGATCACGCTTGTATCCAAAAGCAGTGACTTGCTCCCTTTGACCTGGCGGGAAAACTCCACATAGGGGATCACAAAACGAAAATCGTCCTTCGTTTGCAGCAAAAGGGAAACGCAAATGTAACAGGCGATCACGGATAACAAGACCCCAAGTCCCTTCCTCAAAGGCGATTCCATTTTGTTGTTGGGTTGCCAGTCAAACAGGAAAGGATCGAGTGCCGTCGTCAGAATATTTCCCAAAAGAAGGCCAAGAAGGAGTCCGAAATAGACCGCCGAAAGGGTGGTGATCTGTTTCTGGCGGATCATGACATCCGTCATCACAATGACAACGCCGAGGCCGAATATGCCCGTGAGGGCAAAAATCGCGGCGGTCATGCTCATGGATTGGATTGAGGTGCCATTGGTGAAATGGCGAAATGCGGCCAAGCCTATTCCCAAAAGTGTGAGAAGAAAGACGATCCGCATGGAAAGCAACAACCAGTCCATTCGCCTGGGGGCTATGGAGTCAAATTCGATTGCTGGTTCCTGGCGAGTTGTTCCGTTTTGCATGGGGGCGCTTTTGTCAGGGAGGGAGTGTGGCCACAAAGGTTGGTCCACACCACTTCATTTTACACTAGATGAAATGGTTCGAAAAGTTGAAGGTATTCAGTTTGGGCAAAGCGGTCGGTCATTCCGGCCAGATAATCGCACACCACCCTATAAAGTCCCCAATCTGGAATTTTCCGCTGGTAACGCTCGGGTAAAAGTTTTGGAATTCTGACAAACTCCTCAAACAGGGCCCGAACGATCCTTCGGCCCTTGTAGGTCATTCTCAAAACCCTGGGATGTTGGTAAACCCGGGATCGAAGAAAGGCCTCAAGGCCCGATTTTAGCTCCTGGATTTTGCCACCTGGTCCAACCAGCAAGTCCGGGTGATTCCGCACATCACTTAGGGAACGGATGTTGGCTTTTTTCAAGTTTTCGCGGGTTTGGACCAAAAGATCCTCAACCTGGATATCCACCAGGGCCCGCACCAGGGTGGAGCTGAATGCCTCGGGGGGAATGACGCCAAACCGTTCCTTTGCCCGTTCCAGCACCAGTGCGCACAAAGGAATCTCTTCCACATCCGAGGGCTGGATCAGTCCAAGGTCCAAGGCATCGTCGATGTCGTGGGCATCATATGCGAGGGAATCGACCGCATCCGCCAGCTGGGCTTCAAGGAAAGGCCTTCCCTCCACCAAAAATCGCCGCATCTCCTTTGAGGGAGCCTTGCTGTGATGAGCCATGGCCTCACGGACTTCCCAAGTGAGGTTGAGACCGGGGAATCCCGGATACCGATATTCCAATACCTCCA